>JBBTDR010000320.1:0-9142 GCA_038042665.1 Nitrospinota bacterium | reverse complement strand
AATGACACCTTGGGCCGGTTGCTCCTGCAAGGTATTCCTGGGACACGACACTAGGCCCGAGTTTACAATGGGATGAAAGTCGGCTAGGATTCGCCGGACTTGAGCGGAGCCCCCGCCGGACGGCCCGGGAAGGCCCGGGCCACACAGCCCAGAGAAGGAAACCGCAGGATGCCACTCGCCAAGGAACGCAAGACCGAAGTGATTTCGCAGTACCGCTCCCACGAGGCGGACACCGGCTCGCCCGAGGTCCAGGTGGCCATCCTCACCGAGCGGATCAACTACCTGACCGAGCACTTCAAGTCCCACAAGAAGGATCATCACTCCCGCAGGGGCCTCCTCAAGATCGTCGGTCAGCGGCGGCGCCTCCTGGATTACCTCCGGGACAAGGACGTCAACCGCTACCGCGCGATCATCGACCGCCTGGGCCTGCGCCGCTAGCCGCGCGCCCGGCCACCGAGAGGAAGCCCCGATGCCACCGACACGGAAAGAAATCTCCATCAACGGTTACACCCTCGCCTTCGAGACGGGCGAGATCGCCAAGCAGGCTGCGGGCGCGGTGATGATGCACTACGGGGAGACCTCCGTGCTGTGCGCCGTCAGCGCCTCGTTCAGCACCCGCGAGGGGATCGACTTCTTCCCCCTCACGGTGGACTACCGCGAGCCCTTCTACGCGGCCGGGATCATCCCGGGCAACTTCTTCCGCCGCGAGGGCCGCCCCACCGAGAGGGAGGTCCTGACCTGCCGCCTCATCGACCGGCCCATCCGGCCCCTCTTCCCCAAGGGCTACCGCTGCGAGACGATGATCCAGATCATGACGATGTCCTACGACCGCGTCTGCGACGCGGACATCATGGCCATCAACGGGGCCTCGGCGGCCCTGCACATCTCGGACGTGCCCTTCTCCGGCCCCATCGGGGCGGTGCGGGTGGGCCGGGTGAACGGCGAGATCGTCATCAACCCCACGGTCGAGCAGCAGGTCGAGAGCGACCTGAACTGCGTCATGGCCGGCACCGCCGACGCCATGGTGATGGTCGAGGCGGGGAGCTTCGAGGTCTCCGAGGACGTCTACATGGAGGTCTTCGAGAAGGGCCACGCCGTCATCCAGCGGCTCTGCGCCCTCCAGGACGAACTCCGCGCCGCCTGCGGCAAGCCCAAGCGCGCGGCCGAGGAGCCCAGGAAGGACGAGGCCCTGGCCCAGCGGGTGCGGGAGATCGTGGTGCCCCGCTTCCAGGCGGCGGCCCAGATCCACGAGAAGCTGGCCCAGTACAAGGCCATCGGCGAGGCCGGCCAGGCCGCCGCCGAGGCCCTGTGCACGGGCGCGGAGGGGGCCCCGGACAAGAAGGCGGTGGGCGAGCTCTTCTCGAAGTTCGAGAAGGAGGTTTTTCGCAACATCATCTTCGACAAGGGGGTGCGGGCGGACGGCCGGGGCCTCAAGGACGTGCGGCCCATCACCATCCGCATGAACCCCCTCGCCCGGCCCCACGGCAGCGCCCTCTTCACCCGGGGCGAGACCCAGGCCCTGGTGACGGTGACCCTGGGCACCGGCGGCGACGCCCAGCTCATGGACACCCTGGACGGCAAGAGCGACCGCTACTTCCTCCTCCACTACAACTTCCCCGGCTTCAGCGTGGGCGAGGCCAAGCCCAACCGGGGCCCCGGGCGCCGCGAGGTCGGCCACGGAGCGCTGGCCGCCCGGGCCGTCCAGGCCGTGCTGCCCAGCCACGAGGACTTCCCCTACACCATCCGCATCGTCTCGGAGATCACCGAGAGCAACGGCAGCTCCTCCATGGCCACCATCTGCGGCTCGAGCCTCTCCCTCATGGCGGCCGGGGTGCCCACCGCCTCGGCCGTGGCGGGGGTGGCGATGGGCCTCATCAGCGACGATGCCGCGGGCCGCACGGCCATCGTGACCGACATCCTGGGCATCGAGGACCATCTCGGCGACATGGACTTCAAGGTGGGCGGCACCCGCGAGGGCATCACCGCCCTCCAGATGGACATCAAGATCAGGGGCCTCAAGTTCAGCCTCGTGCGCGAGGCGCTGGCCCAGGCCCGCGAGGCGAGGATGTTCATCCTGGACCAGATGGACGCCGTCATCGCGGCCCCCAGCCCCGAAATCTCGCGCTACGCCCCGCGCATCTTCACCATCCGCATCCACAAGGACCGGGTGCGGGACGTCATCGGACCCGGCGGGAAGGTCATCCGGGGCATCGTGGAGGAGACGGGCGCCCAGATCGACGTCGAGGACGACGGCACCATCTTCGTCGCCGCGGTGGACGAGTCCAGCGCCCGCAGGGCCATCGAGATCATCCGGGAGCTCACCCAGGACGCCGAGCCGGGCAAGATCTACCACGGCACCGTCCGCAAGATCATGGACTTCGGCGCCTTCGTCGAGATCTTCCCGGGCACGGACGGCCTGGTGCACATCAGCAACATCGCCAAGCGGCGCATCGGTTCCGTCTCGGACGTGCTCAAGGAGGGCGACCGCGTCCTCGTGAAGTGCCTCGATGTGGAGGGCAACGGGCGCATCCGGCTCTCGATGAAGGACGTGGTCGAGGCCGAGCTCCCCGAGGAGTTCAAGCCCTACTACAAGGCCCCGGTCACCTAGACGCAAGGAAGAGGCATCTTCGTCGGCGGCGGCGCGCGCGGATTCTTCGCTCCCCGCGGCCGCCCGGAATCACAACCCAAGAACGCGGAATGCCTGTAGGGGCGCACGGCCGTGCGCCCCTATATTTTCCGGAAACGCGAAGGGCCCGGAATGACACCTCGCCCCTGAGGTTTTTTTGAAATCGCTTTCCGGGACAGGACACGGCGGCTGGGGGTCCGGGGAACGGGTGAAACCTGGGAGGGAGGGCCGCTCATTTCCGGCGGATGGACTTCATCTCCTTCAGGGCGTCGCGGATGACCTTCTCGGCGATGAACTCGCCCTGGACGTGGTACTCGTCGCGCTCGATGCGGGCCCGGATCTCGGCCACCAGGTCGGCCCGGACGTCGGCGATCTCGGCCAGGGCCCGCTGGATGCGGCTCAGCATCAGGGCCTTGTCGCTGACCTCGACCCGTTCCCCGGCCTCGGGGGCGGCCTGGGCCCCGCCCTCCTTGCCGCCCGCCCCGCGGGCCTGCTCGGCCTTCTCCTTCCGGCGCAGCGACTCGGCGTAGGCCTCCCCGCTCACCTTCCTCCGGATGGGGTCCAAGTCAACCATCGCGCGTCTCCCAGCGGGCCGGGCGGGGCCGGCCAGGGGTAGGTTAGATCAACTGCTGGAAAATGTCGCGGGCCAGTTTCCGGACCGCTTCGAGGGCCTCTTCCCGGGTCTTGGGATCGATCGCGACGAGGGGCTGGCCGCCCCGGCTGCGGATGAGGAGCCCCCCCCCGCCCTCCGGGTCCTCCTCCACCTGGAGGTCCAGCTGGTCCAGGATTTTCCGGAAGGAGGGCTGGCCGGGGGCCTCGCCGGCCTCCGGGGCTTGGCCGCTCTCGGGCTGGAAGAAGGCGGCCGCGAACTTCTCGGCGAAGCGCCCGGTCAGCTGCTCGAGCTGCTCGTCGCGCACCCGGGCGAGGTCCGAGCGGGCCGTCCGGGAGGTGGCGAGCACCGACTCGGGGATGTCCACCTGGGCCGCCGGGCCGGGCCCCTGGGGCTCGGAGCCGCCCTTGAGCTCCGCGATCCGCTCCCCGATGCGCTGCTGCCTCAGGTAGCTGCGCTGGACGTTGGTGGCCAGGTAGGGCGCAATCTTCAAGTGGATACCCTTATGCTCACCTTTAAGCAACTGATTTAAAAGCTGTTTCTAACCGCGTCCCCGCTCAGCGCATCAGGCGCTGGATGGACTCCTGCTCCCGGATCAGAGATCCTCCGCGCGACGTATCGGCAGAAACAAGGGGGGACTTGAGGGAATATTTGCGGAAAAACGCCCCCCGTGGGGAGATTCCCGCGAGAGGCTTATGCTTCAGTGAGTTAGGCCGATCAGCCCCCCACGCGCTCGACGGGCTTGCCCATCCCGGCCTCGCCGATGACGCGCCCCTCCTCCATCACCACCTGGCCCCGGAGGAGGGTCAGGACGGGGGCCCCCTTCACCTTCCAGCCGTTGAAGGGGGTCCAGCGGCACTTGGAGACGATGTCCTCGTCGCGGAGGACCTCCTCGCGGCCCATGTCCACCAGGACGAGGTCGGCGTCCGCCCCCGCCTGGATGGTCCCCTTGCGGGGATAGAGGTGAAAGAGGCGCGCCGGCTGCTCGCAGCAGACGCGCACCAGCTGGTTGAGGGTGAGGACCCCCGCGTTCACCGCGTTCAGCATGAGGCGCACGGTGGTGTCGCAGCCCGGGATGCCGAAGGGGGCCTTGTGGATGTTCCGCAACCCCGCCTCCTTCAGGGGGCGGGGGAAGGGGCAGTGGTCGGTGCCGATGGTGTCCACCATGTCCCGCCCGAGGCAGGCCCGCATGCCCTGGACCACCTCGGGTTCACGGATGACGGGGGTGAACTTGACGAAGGGCCCGAGACTCTTCAGGTGCTCGGTGGTCAGGTAGAAGTACTGGGGGCAGCTCTCGGCGAAGATCCTCGCCCCCCGGCGGCGGGCGTCCTGGATGGCCTGGAGCAGCCTGGGCTGGCTCACGTGGGCCACGAGCACGGTGCAGCCCGTGAGCTCGGCCAGGGCGATAGCGTCCAGGGTGGCCACGGTCTCGGCCTCGGGGGTGCGCCACTCGCTGATGCACATGTAGTCGGTGCGCCCCTGGGCGTCGATCTTCTCCTTGGCCTTCTTGAGGATGGAGTCGCTCTCGCAGTGGAGCATCACCACCCCGCCGAAGGTCTGGACCTCGCGCATGACGTCGAGCAGGACGCCCTCGGAGAGGTCCGGCACCCCGTGCAACTCGCAGATGAAGCCCTTGAAGCCCAGCGCCCCGGCCTCCCACATGGGCCGCAGGTGCTCGAGGTTGCCGAGGTCGAGGCCCCCCAGCTGGCCGTAGTCCACCACGGCGCGGGAGCGGATGTACTCGGTCTTCTCCTCCAGGAGCTTGCGGGTGTAGACCAGGGGGTCGCTCCGGTGGTGGTCGATGACGGTGGTGATGCCCCCGCGGGCGGCCGACTTGGTGCCCTGGGTCCAGTCCTCGCGGTCGGTGAAGCCCGGATCCATCATGTGGACGTGCTCGTCCACCATCCCCGGGATGAGGTGGCGCCCGCCCGCGTCGATCTCGCGCCGGGCGCCCGCCTCCTTGTCCTTGGTGATGGCCGCGACCCGGCCGCCCTCGACATAGACGTGGCCCCGGTAGGTGCCGGCGGAGGAGACGATCTGGGCGTTGGAGATCAGCAGATCCGCTTTCATGAAGGCTTCCTTTCGGGAATGCCTGGGGTCAGCGCCCGCCGTGAATTCTCACGGCGCGCGGGCGGGCCAAGCATCCAAACACAACCTTCCCGGGCCCAGGCTCCCCCCTCCCCTCGGGAGAGGGGAAGGGGGAGGGAAAAGCAGGTTCTACGCCGACCCTCGCTCCCCCCGACCCTCGTGTGTTACCCGGCGGGGAGGAGGGAATCAGCGGCCGGTTTTCGTAGGGGCGTACGGCCGTACGCCCCTACAGACCCATCGCGCCGATGAAATTCACGCAGGTTTGAAAATCCACTCCTATCCCCAGGGATCGTCTATCGCGAATCCGGCTTCTTGGCGTCCGACCGGGGGAGATCCCTCCCCAGGATCACCACCACCCGGTGCCTCCCGGGCTTCTGGAGGGGTTGGAGCTGGGCCTCGCGCCCGAGGACGCGCCGGACCTCCAGGGCGACGTTCTCCGCCCCGTCCGAATAGTAGATGACCGTCTTGGGATGATCCGGCCGGTCGGCGTCCGCCACCCGGCCGATGGCCAGCCCCCGCTCCCGCAGGCGCCTGGACCAGAAGGTGGCGTGCCCGCCGAAGCCGCTCCCGTTCAGCACCTCGATGCCGGTCCCCGGGGCGCCCTCCTCGGGGGGGGCCGGGACCTCGGCGCGGGGGGCGCGCCCGGGCGCCTGCTCCTCTTTTCCCTTGGTTTCCTTCGGACCCTCGGGGGGAAGGGTGGTGAGCACATCCTGGCCGGGGCCGGCGAGGGGCTTCGCGGTGGAGAGCACGTCCTCCCGGGCCTGCGCGCCGGGGGAGGGAGGCGCGAGGAGAAGGGCGAGCGCCGCCGCGAGGGCGGGCGCCGTCAGCCGGACGAGGCGGGCGGAGCGCATGCCATCTCCTCTCATCCAGGCGGGCCATCCAGGCGGGATGGGGGCCCCGCGCGCCAAGCCAAATCCGCCCGATGATCCCATGCCGCCCGCGCCCCCGCAAGGGGCCGTTCCGGAAGATAGTGTCCTGATTCGGCCGTACTCATTCTCATTCCGGGCCTTTCGCGGAGCTTGCCCTGAGCCCTTCGCTACGCTCAGGGCAGGCTCCGCGAAGGGCTCCCCCGGAATGACAAGGCAGACCCGCCGCAAATTAGGACACCACCCTCCGGAGACGGGCGGGGCCCCCTTGACAAATCCACCGAATGACCTCATTTCACATGCTCCCGTGCGATGGAAGATGGGAAGGGCGGGATGATGTTTCGGTATTCGTCTTTGTTTTGGAAATGTGATTTTCGGGAGAGATGCGCCGTGATTGTTTTCCCTTGCCTTCATCTTCTGGACGGCCCATTTTCCGGAATGTTTCCCCGTTCTTTCTCCCGGTAGGCGCGCCTCCGCCCGCGCCCCCGCTTCGCCCCTGACCCCGTTCGCCCCATGAAAGAGCACCCATGAGCCAGCCGAAGGAGAATGGCTCCGCTGGGCATGCGCTTTTCGGCCCCCAGCTGCTGGCCGTCCTGGGGATCGTGTACGGGGACATCGGCACGAGCCCCCTCTACGCCATGCGCGAGGCCTTCCTCGGCTCCCAAGGCCTCCAGCCGACCGGACCGAACATCCTGGGGGTGCTCTCCCTCATCTTCTGGGCGCTCACCCTGATCATTTCGGTGAAGTACCTTTGCTTCGTCCTGCGCGCCGACAACCACGGCGAGGGCGGGATATTGGCCCTGATGGCCCTGGTCATCTCCGGCGGGAAGGGCCACCCCCGGCGGCGGGCCCTCCTGACCGTCCTGGGCCTGTTCGGGGCGGCTCTCCTCTACGGGGACAGCATGATCACCCCGGCCATCTCGGTCCTCAGCGCCATCGAGGGCCTCCAGGTCGCCACCCCCCTGTTCACCCCCTACGTGGTCCCCATCTCGCTGGTCATCCTGGCGGCGCTGTTCTTCTTCCAGTACCGGGGCACCGCCCAGATCGGCTTCGTCTTCGGGCCCATCGTGACGGCCTGGTTCCTCGTCCTCGCGGTGCTCGGCCTGCGCTGCATCCTCTTGGCGCCCGAGGTCCTCCAGGCCGTGGACCCCCGCCACGCCGTCCGCTTCTTCGCCGCGAACGGGGCCGCGAGCTTCGCCGTCGTGGGGGCCGTCTTCCTCGCCGTCACCGGGGGGGAGGCCCTGTACGCCGACATGGGGCACTTCGGCAAGCGCCCCATCCGCGCCGGCTGGTTCGGCCTCGTGCTGCCCGCCCTGATGCTCAACTACTTCGGCCAGGGCGCCCTGCTGATGCGCAGCCCCGAGGTCCTGCCCAGCCTCTTCTTCCACATGGCCCCGCGGTGGGCGCTCTACCCCCTCGTCGCCCTGGCGGCCGCCGCCACCGTCATCGCCTCCCAGGCGGTGATCTCGGGCGCCTTCTCCCTGAGCAGCCAAGCGGTGCAGCTCGGCTACTCCCCCCGCATCAGCATCCAGCACACCTCCTCGGAGGAGATCGGCCAGATCTACGTCCCCTTCGTGAACTGGGCCCTGCTGCTGGGGACCATCGCCCTGGTCCTCGGGTTCCGCGAGTCCGGCAACCTGGCCCACGCCTACGGCGTGGCCGTGAGCTCCACCATGCTGGTGACGACCGTCCTGCTCTACTTCGTCGCGCGGCGCTACTGGAACTGGGGTCCCTGGAGGGCGGGGCTGGTGATCGGCGGGTTCGTCGTCGTGGACTTCGCCTTCTTCGGGGCGAACATCGTCAAGGTGCTCTCGGGAGGCTGGTTCCCAATCGCCGCGGCCGCGGCCATCTTCGCCCTGATGGCCACCTGGGCGCGTGGCCGGCGGCACCTCATGCTGAAGCTGCGCGCGGAATCCATGTCCGTCGAGGCTTTCCTGGCGGACGTCCGGAAGAGCAAGCCCGCCCGCGTGTCGGGCGTCGCGGTCTACCTCACCGGCAACCCCACCGGCGTCCCCCCCACCCTCGTCCACAACTTCCACCACAACAAGGTCCTGCACGAGCACGTCATCCTGCTCTCGGTCGTGACCGAGGAGATCCCCTCCGTCCGCTGGCAGGACCGGACCGCGACCGAGCCGCTGGGGGAGGGCCTCTGCCGGGTGAGGCTCCGCTACGGCTTCAGCCAGAACCCCAACGTGCCCGCCGCCCTGGCCCAGGCGCACTTCGAGGACTTCGCCTTCAAGGACGCGGCGCCCACCTACTTCCTGGGCAAGGAGACCCTCCTCGTCGGCCGCCAGAGGGGCTCGGGCATGTGGCGGTGGCAGAAGGAGGCCTTCCTGTTCATGTCCCGCAACGCCCGCAACGCCGCCCTGTTCTTCCGCATCCCGCCCGACCAGGCGGTCGAGCTGGGCATCCAGCTGGAGATCTGAGCTAGCTGCGAAACAGGTTGTTCAGCGGGACATCATCCCACCCCAGCCCTCGCCGGGCTTTGCCCCCCTCTCCCTCCGGGAGAGGGGAGGGGGTGAGGGGAGGCTGCGCCGCCGAATCATCCCTCACCCGGAGCGCCCGGGCGGCCAGCCGCTTGGGCGCTCCGCCCTCTCCCAGGGGGAGAGGGGGAGAAACCGGGCTCCCCGGGCGTGAACAACGTGTTTGGATTTCACAGCTACCGCCCCCGGAGCCAGGCCCGGGTGTGGGGGGCCGCGTCCTCCGGGGCCCCCGCCAGGCGCTGGCGGAGGGCCTCCAGGTCCTCGGGGGAGTCCACATCCCGCCACTGATCCATCACTTCAACTTTCACGTTCAACCTATTCATTATCATGATCGTTTTCGTGTAAACCTCCGCCGTCCCCCACGGGATGTCCGCGAAGATTTCCCCCTGCGGCCGGTTCAGCCCGATAAGGTAGTACCCCCCATCCTCGGCCGGTCCGAGAGCGGCCCGCGGGGCGGCTTCCGGCCCGG
>JBBTDR010000319.1:0-2526 GCA_038042665.1 Nitrospinota bacterium | reverse complement strand
CTTGGCGACCTGGATGGCCATGCTGCCCACCCCGCCGGCGCCGGCGTGGACGAGGACGGTCTCCCCGGCGCGGATGGCGGCCTTGTAGATGAGGCCGTAGTAGGCGGTGTAGAGCACGATGGGGAGGGAGGCCCCCTCCTCGAAGCTCATGTCCGGGGGCAGCTGGGCGAGCCGGGCGGGGGCCATGAGGGCCATCTCGGCGTAGCTGCCGCTCGTGGCCGAGCCGAAGACGCGGTCGCCCGCCTTGAAGCCCTCCACCCCCGCGCCGGCGGCCACCACCTCGCCCGCGGCGTCGCCGCCCGGCGTCCAGGGGAGCTTCAGCGACTTCGCCAGGGGGTGGTTGCCCGAGCGGAAGGTGGTGTCCACCGGGTTCACCCCCGCCGCCTTCACCCGGATGAGCACCTGGCCGGGGCCGACCGAGGGCTCCTTGGCGTCTTCGAGCTTCATGACTTCGGGGCCGCCGAACTGATGCACCTGGATGGCTTTCATCGCGCCTCCCGCCGTGGATGGGGATCGTCAGACCGCATGGACACCGGGATTCCCGGATGGCATTCCAGTTGAGCACGGACCCCCGATCTATCACATCCCGCCCCCGGTGTGCACGCCGGCGGAGGGCCCGGCAGCGCCCTCTCCCGCCCGCCGGGGTTTCTTGACAGGCCGCGCCACGCCACTGATAATGAGGTTCAACATCGCCCAGCATCAGATTGATTTTTTGGGCATTACTGCAAACGCCACGAAGGCGCAAGGGGGCCGCGCACCTCTTTTACTCTCCTCCAGGCGCCGTCAGCCCTGGGGCCCGGCCCCGGAAGGAAGAATCCCCATGCCCCACAAGATCCTGCCCGTCGACCCGCGCTTCGCCCGGCCGGACCGGCAAGCCTACATCCGCCAATTCATCCACCCCGGCTTCGAGGTGACGCTCCCGGCCTCCTTCGACCGCGAGACCCTCCTGCGCGAGGCCCGCGCCGCCGCCGCCATCATCACCGGCATGGCGCCCATCACGGCCGAGATCATGGCCGCGGCGCCCGGCCTGCGCGTGGTGGGCAAGGTCGGGACCGGGGTGGACTCGATCGACGTCGCCGCCGCCACCGCCCGGAAGATCCCCGTGGCGAACGCCCCCGGGTGGCTCCGGTGCGTCCCCGTGGCCGAGCACGCCTTCACCCTCATGCTGATGTCCGCCCGCCGCCCCTGGCTGTGGCGCACGCCCGAGCGGCGCTTCCACGTCCAGCTCGAGGGCTCCACCCTGGGCATCGTGGGGCTGGGGAACATCGGCCAGGCGGTGGCCGCGCGCGGGGCGGCCTTCGGGATGAAGCTCCTCGCCCACACCCGCACCCGCGGGAAGTTCCGCCCCCGGGGCTTCGAGGTGACCGAGTGCGCCTCCCTGGAGGAGCTCCTCCCCCAGGCGGACTTCGTGGTGCTGGCCCTCCCCCTGACGCCGGAGAGCGGGGGGCTCATCGGCCGCCGCGAGCTGGCCCTCATGAAGCCCACCGCCATCCTCGTGAACGTCTCGCGGGGCCCCCACGTCGTGACCCAGGACCTGGCGGACGCCCTGCGCGAGGGGCGCATCGCGGGAGCGGGGCTCGACGTGACCGAGCCGGAGCCCCTCCCCGAGGGCCACCCCCTGTGGGAGATGCCCCAGGTGGTCATCTCCCCCCACGTGGCGGCGAACACCGACGGGGTCCAGCGGGCGAGCTTCAAGCTCCTCTTCGACAGCATTCGCCGGGCCGTGAACGGCGAGCGGGTCGAGTCCCTCGCCAACCCGCAGATCTACTCCTAGGGGCGGAACCTCTGCACGCTATCGCTCATCGAGAAGTCCCGGTTTTTCACCCTCTCCCTCCGGGAGAGGGATGGGGAGAGGGGAGCCGAAACCCGCCGGGCGCGTTCTGTGCCGCAGGTGTTGCAGTAAACAGGCGGAGAGAAGAGGGGGAAGATTCATGGCCCAGCGGAGGATCCCGGCCGCCTTCGTGCGGGGGGGCACGAGCCGCGCCCTCCTCTTCCACGACCGCGACCTCCCCCCCTCCCCCGCCCGCCGGGACGCCGTCTTCCTCCGGGCGCTGGGCAGCCCCGACCCCAACGGCCGCCAGCTCGACGGCATGGGCGGGGGCATCTCCTCCCTCAGCAAGGTGGCCGTCATCGGCCCCCCCTCCCGCCCGGACGCCGACGTGGACTACACCTTCGGCCAGGTGAGCGTCGAGCGGGCCCTGGTGGACTACAAGGGGAACTGCGGCAACATCTCGAGCGCGGTGGGGCCCTTCGCCGTGGACGAGGGGCTGGCGGCCGCTCCCCGGGAGGGCGAGGCCGCCGTCCGCATCCACAACACCAACACGCGGAAGATCATCCACGCGCGCTTCCGGGTCGAGGGGGGGCGCGCCGCCGTCGAGGGAGACTTCGCCCTCCCCGGGGTCGCGGGGACGGGCGCCCGCATCACCCTCGAGTTCCAGGACCCCGGCGGGGCGGCCACGGGCCGCCTCCTCCCCACGGGCCGGGCGGTGGACGTCCTCGACATCCCCGGCCTGGGCGAGATCGAGG
>JBBTDR010000318.1:0-6037 GCA_038042665.1 Nitrospinota bacterium | reverse complement strand
GGCCGGGTGGAGGTAGGGGGCGAGGCCTCTCAAGCGGGTGCTCCTTCCAAAATCATGCCGGTGCGGCCTCCCAAAAAGTTGTCATTCTGAGGGAGCGCGGCGACCGAAGAATCTCGGTGTGGATTTTCAGACATGGGAAAACCGAGATTCTTCGCGGAGCCTGTCCTGAGCAACGCGAAGGGCTCAGAATGACATCCATTGGTCTGGTTGGTCTGTAGGGGCGGGTTTGAAACCCGCCCCTGCACACGCGGCTGGCCGGATAGGCCCGTAGGGGCGT
Organism: Nitrospinota bacterium; assembly: GCA_038042665.1. Taxonomy (GTDB): domain Bacteria; phylum UBA8248; class UBA8248; order UBA8248; family UBA8248; genus 2-12-FULL-69-37. The sequence continues at coordinate 5,760 of JBBTDR010000318.1, read as the reverse complement.
ATTGCAATACGCCCCTACGCGGTCTATTGCGGCGCCTGACCCGCAGGAGCGTTCCATGGAACGCCCCCGCAAATGGATTCCCCGCGCCGGAACAAATGATGTAACAATCCCCATACCCCCGGGCCCTATATTTACCTCCCCGGCGGGCTGCCTGCCCCCTTGCATTTCCCTCCCCGGTGGTTATAATTATAATTATAAGGAGGGCCAGCCATGCCCAGCGCCAGGACGAAGGCCGCCAAGCCGAAAGCCAGGAAAGAGACCCAAGCCAGGAAGGACACGGTGAAGCTCCGGAAGGTGGGCGGCTCCCTCGGGGTGATCCTGCCCAAGGAAGCCCTCGACGCCCTGAACCTCAAGGAGGGGGATGAGATGTTCCTCCTCCGCACCCCGGAGGGGGTGAAGCTGACGCCCTACGATCCAAGGTTCGCCCGGTTGTTGAAGTTCGCCCGCGACTTCATGCGCCGCTACCGCGATGACATGCGGGAACTGGCCAAGTGACCCCGGAGCCGGAATGGCTGACCGCCGAGGAAGTGCTCGCGCTGCACGAGCAGGCGCTTGTCGAGTTCGGCGGCTTGGCCGGGGTACGTGACCGGGGGCTCCTGGAGAGCGCCGTCCAGCGCCCGAGGCAGCTTTACCACTACGGCGAGAGCCCAACCCTGCTCGGCCTGGCCGCCGCGCTGTGCGTGGGGCTGGTGAAAAACCATCCCTTCGTGGGCGGCGACAAGCGGGCGGCATTCGTGAGCGCCGCCGCCTTCCTGGACCTGAACGGCTGGGATTTCGTCCCTACTCCTGGAACCCCCACGACCCTCATCCGCGCCGCCGCGGCGGGCGAGGCGGACGAGGCGCTGCTCGCCCGCTGGTTCCGGGAGTTCTCCAAGCGCCGCCGCCCGCAGGGGCGGTTCGCGAACCGCCCCTACAGATGAATTCCCCGCGCCGGAGCCACCCTGGTGTTTGCCGGAATTCGGGTAGTGGGTCAGTTTGCAAGACGGGCAAAGGATGTCATTCCGAGGGAGCGAAGCGACCGAGGAATCTACGAGCGTGGCGACTCACGAAGATTCCTCGCTACGCTCGGAATGACAGCGGAACCGCCAAATTGACCCATTACCGGAATTCGATGTAACAGCCCTCCCCCCAGGCCTTACATTGTCTCCCCAGGCGGGCGGTTTTTCGGCTATCGCCACGGCCCCGCCGGTCGGGTATCCTGGAGGGGCGGGGCGGCAGCCCTTTTCCGCCGGTAGAGGACGGGCCATGACCGAGTTGGTGTTTCTCGTCGAGGAGGACCCCGAGGGCGGCTTCACGGCGCGCGGGGTGGGGGAGAGCATCTTCACCCAGGGGGACACCCTGGAGGCCCTGCGGGAGAACGTGCGCGACGCCGTCCTCTGCCACTTCGAGCGGCCCGAGGCGCGGCCCAAGGTGCTGCGGCTAAAACATTCCTAATCCCGCCCCGGTTGTCATTCTGAACGACCCCTTCGGCTTCGCTCAGGGCAGGCTCCGGGAGTGAAGAATCTACGCGGGTGGCCACGGACGAAGATTCCTCGCTTCGCTCGGAATGACACCGATAAGCAGGCCTTTTTCTTGCCCCTACACAAAAATCCCCCCGCGCCCGAACCTGCCGGAAAATGATGTAACGACCCCCATCCCCCCAGGCCCTATATTTTCATCCCCGGCGGGCGGGGTGCGCCCGTGGGCAAAGGAGGGGCCTTCGCCCCCCGACCCGTCCTCCGCAGCAGCGGCGCTGCCGCTGCGGAGGGTGGAAGGGGGGGCTCCGGCCCCCGACCTACAGTCGGCCGGAGCCGACTTTCGGTCGGCGAAGGCCGAAGGAGGGGCGCGCGGATGGCGGGACGCGGACGGGACCTGCGGAAGCGGAAGCAGCGGCCGGGGAAGATCCGGGGCTCGAAGGCGGAGCCGCGGGTGCGGGCGTGCCTGCTGGGCGGCGGCTCGCTGAGGGAGGCGTCCTCACTTTTCACCGGTATTACAGGGGAGAAAATCAGCTTGAACGCCATGAGCCACCACCACCATGCCATCCGCATGCGGGCGCGCCAGGTGCTGGAGATGGAGACGCTGGCCCAGGAGCTGGTGGGGCAGGCGGGGGGCTAGCCCCCGACGATGGCGGGGAAGATGGCGAGCTCGGCGCCCTCGGGGAGGGGGGTCTCCGGGGCGGCGTGGCGGCCGTCGAGGAGGATGACGTAGGCCTCTGCGCGGGGGATCTGGAAGCGGTCGAGGACGTCGGCGACCCGGGCGCCTTCGGGCAGCTCGAGGGGGGCGGCGCCCTCCGCGTCGAGGGCGGCGGGCATCTTGCCGGCGAAGTCGGCGTAGAGGCGGAGCCTGATCCTCATTCTTCCTTCCTGGCGGACCCTTCGGCAGCCTTCGTCCCGAGCTCAGGCCGAGGGGAGCCCGGGTCGAGGCGGCCCGCCGTGAGCATTGCCGAACGGGCGGCGGCGAGGGCGGCGTCCATGACTTCCTTCAGGGGGACGCCGGAGGACTCGGCGAGCCTCCGGCAGTCCTCGAACTCGGGGGCGAGGTTCACGAATTCCCCCTCGTACCTCGCCCGCTTGACCCGCACCCGGCCCCAGGGGAGGTCCACCTCGAGCCAGTCGCGCTCGGCGGTGGCGCGGGAGGCCGCGCGGTGGCGCACCCCGAGGGTGGTGGTCTCGCGGAAGAGCAGGCGGGTGAGCTCGGCCTGGCGCTCGGGCGGGCAGAGGAGGGTGAGGAGAAAGGCGGGCCTTCCCTTCTTCCCCAGGGCCGGGAGGGCGAAGGCGTCCAGGGCGCCCTGGGCCAGGGCCCGCTCGATGACGTGGGGGAGGAGATCGGGCCGCATGTCGTCGAGGTTGGCCTCCAGCACGCAGACGCCGGCCGGGGGGGCGTCGGTGCGGGGGGCGGGGGAGGCTTCGCCCAGGAACGCCCGGACGAGGTTGGGGAGGGCGGCCTCGCGCTCCCCCGCGCCGTAGCCCACGGAGGTGATGGTCATGGCGGGCATGGGGCCGAAGGCCGAGGCGCTCTCGGCGAGGAGGAGGGCCCCGGTGGGGGTGAGGACCTCGCCCTCGAGGCCGTTGTCGAAGACGGGGATGCCCTCGAGGAGCTTGGCCGTGGCGGGGGCGGGGACGGGCATCCGTCCGTGGGCCGTCTGGACGAAGCCCCGGCCCGTGGGGAGGGGGGAGGAGGTCACCCGCTCGGCGCCCAGGAGCTCCAGGGCCAGGAAGTAGCCCACGATGTCCACGATGGAGTCCTCGGCCCCCACCTCGTGGAAGTGGACCGCCTCGACGGCCACCCCGTGGATGCCGGCCTCGACCTCGCCGAGGCGCCGGAAGGCCTTGAGGGCGCGCTCCTTGGGGCGGGGGGGGAGGGAGGAGGCGCGGAGGAGGCGCTCGATGTCGCTCAGCGAGCGGCCGTGGCCGTGGGGCGCATGGCCGGGGTCCGCGTGGCCGGGGTGGGGGTGCCCATGCGGGGCGTGCCCGGGGTGGGGGTGCCCGTGGCCGGGATGTTCCACGTGGACGCGGAACTTGGAGGCCGCGACCCCGCGCTTCACCACCCGATGGACCGATATGCGGACGCCTTCAAGATTCAATGGTTTGAGATGACTTTCCAGAGAATCCACTGGAAGCCCGAGGTCGAGCAGGGCGCCCAGGAGCATGTCCCCGGCGGCCCCGGCGAAGCAGTCGAAGTGGAGGGTTCTCATGCCCGGGTGGCCAGGCGGTTGATGAGGTGGGCCTGGCAGGCGGCGCCGAAGCCGTTGTCGATGTTCACCACCGAGAGCCCCGAGGCGCAGGAGGTGAGCATGGCGAACAGCGCGGTCAGCCCGCCCAGGCTCGCCCCGTACCCCACCGAGGTGGGGACGGCGATGACGGGCACGTCCACGAGGCCCGCCACCACCGGGGGGAGGGCCCCCTCCATCCCCGCCACGGCGACGATGGCCCGGGCCTCGCGGAGGGTCTTCAGCTCGGCGAGCAGGCGGTGGAGCCCGGCCACCCCGGCGTCGTACACGCGCGCGACGTTCGAGCCCAGGGTCTCGGCGGTGAGGGCGGCCTCCTCGGCCACCGGGAGGTCCGCCGTCCCCGCGCACACCACGGCCACCAGGCCGATGCGGGGCGGAGGGTCCGGCGCGGGCAGGACGGCGAGGCGGGCCTGGGGGTGGTGCACGGTCTGGGGAAAGGCCTCGCGCAGGGCCCGGACCTGCTCTTCCCCGGCCCGGGTGAGGAGGACGCTGGCGCCCTTCGCCTTGAGGCTGCGGGCGATCTCCACCACCTGCGGGGGGGTCTTCCCGGGGCCGAAGATCACCTCGGGGAAGCCGTTGCGCAGGGGGCGGTGGTGGTCCACCCGGGTGTGGCCCAGGTCCTCGAAGGGGAGGTCGCGCAGCCGCCCGCTGGCCTCCTGGGGGCTGAGGGCGCCGGCGCGGACTTGTTCCAGCAGGGCCTGGAGCTGGGCGGGGATCACGGCAGGAGGGGAAGGCCGGGGGGCCCCGGGGCGCGGAGGACTTCGTTCATGGAGCCCGAGCGGAAGCCCTCCAGGTCGAGGGCGATGTAGGTGAAGCCCGCCTCCTTGACGCGCCGCACCGCCTCCTCGGCGAGGCCCCGGGCGAAGAGGGAGGGGATCTCCCCGCGGGGGATCTCGATGCGGGCGATGGTGCCGTGATGGCGCACCCGCAACTGGCGGAAGCCAAGCTCCCGCAGGGCGGCCTCGGCCCGCTCCACCTGGGCGATCTTCCCGGGGGTGATGCGGTCGCCGTAGGGGAAGCGGCTGGAGAGGCAGGCCTGGGCGGGCTTGTCCCAGGTGGGGAGCCCGAGCGCCTTGGACAGGCGGCGGATCTCTTCCTTGGTCAGCCCGGCCTCCATCAGGGGGCTGCGCACCTCGCGCTCGCGGGCGGCCTGCATGCCGGGGCGGTGGTCGCCCAGGTCGTCGGCGTTGGAGCCGTCGGCGATGACGGGGAGGCCCTCTTCCTCGGCCACCCGGCGGAGGATGGAGTAGAGCTCGTCCTTGCAGAAGTAGCAGCGGTTGGGGGGGTTGTTCCCGAAGGAGGGATCGTTGATCTCCTCGGTGTCCACGATGCGGTGGCGGATGCCGATCCGGCGGGCGAGCGCGGTGGCCTCGTCCAGCTCGGCCCGGGCGAGGGTGACCGAGCGGCCGGTGACGGCGAGGGCGCGGGGGCCCAGCACCCGGTGGGCCACGCAGGCGAGGAGGGTGCTGTCCGCCCCGGCGGAGAAGGCCACCAGCACCCCCTCGGCGTCCCGGAGGATGGCCTCCAGCTTGCGGGTCTTCTCGTCCAACGGGGCCGCGTTCAAGGGCTCCTCCTCCCGGCAGGGGTCTTATTTTATCCCGCGCCCGGGGGAGGAGCAATGCGGCCCCCTCCGCGGGCGGGGAGGGGACCGGCGGCGGGCGCTCTTGTGTTAGACTTTCGGCCCTTCCGGGGGGCGGCCGCGCCCCCGGCGCACCGAGAGGAGAGCCCGCGCGATGGCGTTCGACCCCAAGGCCCTCCTCCGCAAGGGGGTGGAGGAGCTCAAGCCCTACGTCCCGGGGCGGACCCCGGAGGAGGTGGCCCGGGCGCACGGCTTGGGCGAACCCCAGATCGTGAAGCTGGCCAGCAACGAGAACGCGCTGGGGCCGGCGCCGGCGGCCCTCCGGGCCATCCAGGCGGCGCTCGGGAAGATCCACCGCTACCCGGACAGCGCGGCCGGGGAGCTGCGCGCGAAGCTGGCGGGGAAGCTGGGGGTGGAGGCCGCGCAAGTGTTCGTGGGAAACGGGGGGGACGACGTGCTCTCGGTTCTCGCG
>JBBTDR010000317.1:0-7778 GCA_038042665.1 Nitrospinota bacterium | reverse complement strand
TGCGCCCCGGTTCTCGGCGTTCCACGCGGGCGCTGCTCTTCGGCTTGGCCGCGGGCGTGCTCGTGCTCATCAGCCGGAGGCAGAAGCATCCCCTCCGGAGCCGTCTCGAGATCTTCAGCGAGAAGCGCGCGGCCGAGAAGGAGGGCTCGGGCCAGATGCTGCGCGCGGCGGCGGGCCAGCGCGCGGGCATCCTGGACGGTTTCATCGGTTTCACCCGCCTGAAGATGCACCGCGCGGGCGTCCCGGAGGTGCTCAAGCCCTTCTTCACCCGGGTGGCCATCTTCGCCCTGATCGGGGCCGTCATCGGCGGGCCGGTCAGCGGGACCATCGGCTTCTTCTTGGGCCTGCTGATCGGCGGGGCCATCCCCTACCTGCTGCTTCACATGAAGTTCAAGAAGCGCATGTCGAAGCTGGAGTACGACCTCCCCACCGCCCTCCAGTTCATCGTGAACGCGCTGCGCGCCGGCCACGCCCTCAACTCCGCCCTTTCCATCGTGGGCAGCGAGGGGCCCATGGGCTGCCGCGAGGACTTCGCCCAGATGAACGAATCCCTCCGGCTGGGCGTCCCCATCGGCCAGGCGTTCAACCAGATGCTCCACCGCACCCCCAGCGTGGACCTCCAGTTCATGGCCACGGCCATGCTCATCCAGCGGGAGACGGGCGGCAACTTGACCGAGATCCTGGACCGGCTGAACTCCGTCGTCATGGAGCGCAAGCGGATGCGCGGCCAGGTGAAGGCCCTCACGGGCCAGGCCCGCATGGGCGGCTACGTGGTCGGGGGGCTGCCGTTCATCCTGGGCATGGGCATGTTCGCCATGAACCCCAAGTACCTCATGCCCATGTTCCAGTACTCGATGGGGCATTACCTGCTGGGCGGGGCGCTCACGATGCAGATCCTGGGTTTCCTGGTGATGCGCAAGATCGTCAACATCAAGATGTGAGAGGGCGATGGACGGGCTTCTGATCGTGCTTCTGGTGTGCGGGGCGGGAGGGGCGGTGGCCTTCGTGGCCATGATGGCCTTCGCGCCCGCGCCGTCCCCCGCCCGGCTGCGGCTGGCGGCGATCGCCGCCGGGGAGGCCGCGGGCGCCGCCAAGCGCGAGGCGGCCGAAGTCACGGCCCCCAAGAAGAAGGGCGGCAGCCTCTTCGGCCGGCTCGCGCTGCGGTTGGGCACTTCGGCGCGGTCCCTGCTCGAGGGCGGGGGCGACGACACCGTCCACCGCCTGGCCATGGCGGGCTACTCCTCCCCCCAGCACGCGGCCACCTTCCACGGCATCCGGATGATGCTCGGCCTGGGTGGCGGAGCCCTCACGGCCCTCATCACCCTGTTCACCGGAGCGTCCGCGGGCCAGATGATCCTGTATTCCGTGGCTGTCCTGATCGGGGGGGTGATCATCCCCAACATCGGGCTCTCCCGGGTGGTGAGCGCCCGGCAGGAGAGAATCTCCGCCGCCCTGCCGAACATGGTGGACCTCCTCGTGGTGTGCGTGGAGGCGGGCCTCGCCCTCGACGGCGCCATGGCCCGGGTGGGCCAGGAGCTCCAGCTGAGCGCCCCGGACCTGAGCCGCGAGCTGACGTCCCTCAGCCGCGAGCTCTCCGCGGGCCAGTCCCATGAGCATGCTCTCAGCCGGATGGGCTGGCGCATCGGCCTCGGGGACGTGGACAACCTCATCTCCATGCTCATCCAGGCCGAGCGGTTCGGCACATCGATCGCCGTCTCCCTGCGCGTCTTCTCCGACGCGTTCCGCACGGCGCGGCGCCAGCGCGTCGAGGAGCAGGCCGCCAAGACCACGATCAAGCTGCTCTTCCCGCTCATCTTCTTCATCTTCCCGGCCATCTTCGTCCTTCTGCTCGGGCCCGCCGCCGTCAACATCATCGCCGGAGGGGTGCTGAAATGAGCGGCCGCGTGGCGGAGGAGCGGGCCGCCGGGCGCGCCGGCCGGGAAGCCGAGGCCGCCCCCGTGCGCCTGGCCTCCCGGGTGGAGGTGGCGGACTCCCTCCTCCCCCGGCTGCTCGGGCTCATGGGCCGCACCCTCGGGGAGGGCGAGGGCCTCTACCTCGTCCCGTGCGCCTCCATCCACAGCTTCTTCATGCGGAGGGCGATCGACGCCGTCTTTCTCGACGCCGAGGGGAGGGCGCTCGCGCTCTTCCACAGCCTGCCCGCCTGGCGCGTCACCCGGTGGGTGAGGGGCGCCCGGGGGGTGCTGGAGCTTCCCACCGGGACCCTCGCGGCCCGCGGCTTCCGGGAAGGCCAGCGGGTGGACATGACGGGTTGGACCCGGGCGGCGGGCCGGGGCCGCTTCCTCGGGCGGTGGGCCGCGAACCTTCTGCTCGGGGGGTTCTGGCTCTTCCTGGCGGCCCGCCTGCTGCCGATGGTGGCGGAGGGCAAGGGCGCCGTTTCGGCCGCCATGCTGTTCGCGGTGAACACCCTCATCGCCTGCCTCTTCCTCACCCGGCGGGAGGAGAAGCGGCTGACGGTCTCCTCCAGGGACCGCGCCGTCACCCTGCTGAGCGTCCTCCTGAGCTTCTCCCTCCGGCCCCTCCCGGGAGCCTCTCTGCTGCCCGAGGGCGTGGTCTCGGTCCTCCTCGTGCTCTGCCTGGGCGGAGTGCTCCTCGCCTACCTGAGCCTGGGGCGCTCCTTCGGGCTGATCCCGGCCGACCGGGGGGTGAAGACCGGGGGGCTCTACCGCTGGGTCCGCCACCCGCTCTACGGGGCGGAGATGGCGTTCTTCGCCTGTTTCCTGGTGGCCAACTTCACGGTGCGCAACGCCGCCGTGACGGCCGGACTGTTCGCGAGCCTCCACCTGCGGGCCCTGGCCGAGGAGCGGCTGCTGGCCCAGGAGGAGGCCTACCGGAAATATTCCCGGCGGGTGCGGGCCCGCTACATCCCCCATTTGGTGTGAGGCGATGGCCACCCACGATACCTGGACGAAGCTGGCGGCCGCTCTCGCGGCCCTCGCGCTCGCGGCGGGCTGCGGCTCGATGATGAAAGGCGACGCGGACCTGGCCGAGAAGGGCCCGGAGGCAGGCCGGCTCGCCCTCCTGGGCCAGATGCCCTGGGTGCCGCTCTCCCTCTCGCGCGAGTCCTTCATCGCCGCCGAGCAGCGGCTGAACAAGGACGTCCAGGTGGGCATGCCCCGGGCGGAGTTCCTCAGGGCGATGAAGCTCAGCCCCGTGGGAGAGGGAGACAACCAGCTGGTGATGGGCGACGGCTGGCTCACGGACATCTCCTCGCGGAACACCGTGGGCGGCTCCGAGATCGAGGAGTACCCCTTCGGCTACATGGAGAAGTACCAGCTGAAGGAGCGCTTCGCGGTCATCCTGGAGCAGAACCGCGTGTCGCGCATCGTCCGTTCCGCCTGGGCGGAGGGCCACAGCGGGCCCCAGCCCCCGGCGGAGCTCACCTCCAAGGCGCACCCTCTGGCGGGGGAGAACCGGATGGTGGCGCAGTTCTACCGCGCGAGCCTCCAGAGCCGGAGCGCCTTCGAGCAGGTCCTCCCCCACCTTAAGCGCATCCGGCCCGGCTGGACCAGCGCCGAGGTGCGGCTGGCCCTGGGCGGCAGCATGTACCGCCTCTCGAACGGCTACGTCTACCTGCAGGAAGGCTTGCTCTGGGACCAGGGCTTCTCGGAACAGTCGGACGGGGGCTCGCAGATCGTGATCCTCCCCTTCGGCTACCGGTCCCCGGACGGCCAGGCGCGCACCGAGGTGATCGTCCGGGCCGAAAACGGGGTGGTGACGGCGGTCTTCTGGCAAGGGCAGGCGGCGCCGGCCTCCTCCTCCCCGGCGGAGGGAGGGAGGGCCCCGGCTTCTCGGTGATCGGTCCCGGCGGCGCCCGCCGGGTGGAAGGGCGCGGTTCGGAGTCTGGGTTTCGCCCCTCGGGGGCATTTACGAGAGAAGGAGGAGAAAGATGGCGGGGAACATTAACGTTGCGCTGGGCGTCGTCATTCTTTGGCTGCTCGTGCTGACGGTCGCATTCGTCATTCATTGGATCAAGGTCGAGCGCCACCTCGAGTTCAACAAACAGGGGGGCAGCAAGGTCTCCGAGGGCCTGAAGGCGAAAGTGCTCGGCAAGGGCTAGGCGGAGGCCCCCCCGCGGCGCGCTCCACCCGTCTCCTCCCGGGAGGGCTCCCGGGAGGAGACGTTTTTCCGGCACCTTCCCGGCGGCGGGTGAAGGGGCGGGGCGTCCGGGGTATAATGGCGGCGGTCCCGGACCCAGGCCCAGGGAGAGAACGACATGATGGACGGTTTGGCCGCCCTCCGCCGCCGGATCGAGGAATGCGACGCTCAGATCGTCCACTGGATCAACGAGCGCCTGAAGACCTGCCAGGAGGTGGGGCGGTTCAAGCACGAGCGCGGCATGGAGGTGCGCGCCCCCGAGCGGGAGCGCGAAGTCGTCGCCAAGGCGCACCGCCTCAACCAGGGTCCCTGCCCCGCCGAAGTGCTGGAGCAGGTCTTCCGCCTGCTGATCGACGTCGCCGTCGCCCTCGAGGAGCAGGAGCAGACGTCCCGCCGCGGGCGGAGCGCCTGAGCGCCCCGCCCGGCTCCGCCCGTTGAGGGATTCCCGCCCTCCTTGATTTGAAGTCCGAAACCTCCTTCCGCTGGAGCCCTGCGCGCATGGAATGGGTTTGGGTTCTTCTGGCACTGGCCGGCGGCGCCGCCGGCGCGTGGCTCCTCGCCCGGGCGCGGAGCATGGCGGCACAGGCGCGTCTGGAAACGGATCTGAAGCACGAAAAGAGCCGGGCGGAGGAAGCGCTGTCTCAGGTTCGGGAGGAGCGGGAGCGGCTCCAGGCGGCGCTGGAGGAGCGGAACCGCATGGGGGCCGAGAACGCCCGGCTGGGGGAGGAGATCAAACAAGCAAAAGCTCGGGCTGAGGAGATTACCACCCTTCTCGACCAAACAAGGGAGCAATTCCGTGAGGCTTTCCAGGCCCTTTCCTCTGAGGCCCTTCGAGGGAACAATCAAACCTTCTTGGAACTAGCCAAGGCTACACTCGAAAAGTACCAGACCGAGGCCCGGGGGGATTTGGAATCCCGCCAGAAGGCGGTCGAGACCCTGGTGAGTCCACTTAGAGAATCCTTGGAAAAGTTCCAGACGCAAGTTCAAGAAATGGAGAAAGGTCGAGTGCAAGAGTACGGTGGCCTTTCTCAACAATTACAGTCTCTTTCAGTTACTACAGACAATTTGACGAAAACATTAGGGGGTTCTGGTCAGCGGGGAAGATGGGGAGAGATGCAACTTCGGCGGGTAGCCGAGTTTTCGGGTATGGTCGAGTACTGTGATTTTGAAGTCCAAAAATCAGCCAAGAACGAGGATGATCGCTTCCGCCCAGACATGATCATAAGGCTGCCGGGTGGGAGGAACGTGGTAGTGGACGCCAAGGTGCCTCTCGTGGAGGACACCGATGCATGGGAAACAACCCCTGAGGATGAACGGCGTGCCAAGCGCCAGAACCTTTCTTCTCGAATCCGCAAGCACATGGCGGACCTGAACTCTAAGGAATATTGGAAGCAGTTCGATCCCACCCCTGAGTTCGTGGTCATGTTCCTGCCGGGGGAGAGCCTGTTCAGCACCGCGCTGGAACAGGACCCAAAGCTGATAGAGGAAGGCTTTAGGCAGAAAGTCCTGTTGGCCACGCCTATCACGCTCATTGCTATTCTCCGCTCTGTGGGCTACAGCTGGCGGCAGGAGAAGATTGCTGAGAATGCCAAGAAAATCAATGAATTGGGGAATGAGCTCTACAATCGTATAACTACCCTGGTGGCCGATCATTTCATCAAGGTGGGAAGTGGGCTGAGGACAGCCTTGAATGCTTACAACGACGCGGTGGGCTCGCTGGAGGGTAGCGTACTCCCCTCGGCGCGCCGCTTCTCCGAGCTAGGTGCCGCTGGATCGGAAGAAATACCCATCCTCAAGGAGATAGACACACCGGTCCGTAAGCTCCAAAAGCCCGAATTGCTGGAGAAGCAGGCCCCCGATCTGCGGGAGAAAAAGGAGGAGTAGGGGCTAGAGCCGCCGGAGGCCGGGGTGCTTGCGCCGCATCCCGTCCTGGAACCAGCGGGGGTAGCTCTCCCAGTGGCGCTCGACGTGGGTGAGGTCCTCGGCGTCGGGGTCGAGGTCCTGGAGAAGGCGCGAGGGCGGCAGGACGAGCGGCACGGAGAGCACCTCGCCCCGGACGGCCAGGACCTTGCGGGCCCCGGCGAGGAGGCGCTCCCCCGGGCCGGCCTCCTCCACGGCGTGGAAGGCTTTCACCACTTGCGGGAGATAGACGCTGAAGGCCTCGAAGTTCCGGTCGTACTCCTCGATGGGCTCTCCGGACTCGTGCTCGAAGTGGAAGTGCCCTTCCCGCACCCGCTCGCAGATCTCCCAGATGGGCACCTGGGCGGTGAGAGGCAGGTACTCATCCTCGAGGGCATCGGCCAGGTTCTGGCGGTCGGCCCCCGGGACGGTGAGGTCGAAATAGTAGCGGTGGCGGACCACGCGGCCTCCTCGCGGCTCGGGCCCAGCCTCCCGGTTCTCCGCTGGGCTGTCAAGGCGGAGGGCGGAGCTTGTCAGGAGGGGAGGGGTTTGCGTATAAAGAGCGGAGCCCGTGCTTTGCCCCGCGGGAGAGGAGGCTCCTGGATGCGGAAAGCCGCCGGTTGGGCCGCCGCCTCGCTCTGCCTTTCGGCCGCTCTCGTGGGCTGCGGCGATCTGATCCCGCGCGGGGTCGAGGTGGTCACGGAGCCGCCCGGGGCCATGGTGGAGCTCGGGTCGGAGAAGGTCGGCCCCTCGCCCGTGCGCATCCCCCTGGCCCGGCTCAAGGACCACGGGCTGGAGTCCCTGACCCTGGTCCTCAGCAAGGAAGGCTATGAGACCCGGCGGGTCGTCCTCGATCAGCGCGACGGCGTGCTCCGGGTGCTCCTGAAGAAGAAATAAGCCTCAATCGAACAACCGCCGCCTTGGCGGGCCGCGGGTCCTCCCCCCGGAGGGAGGGAACATGCGGCCCATTCCGCCGCCCGGGTCCAGTCCGGCAAGGGAGGTTTCCGTGCGCCGCCATGGGATGGGGCTTCTCATCCATCTTCAGGACGTCGAGCCCGGCGGCGAGGACGCCGCGCGCGCCGCGATGGAGGAGTACATCGGCCGCCGGATGGAGGTGCCCGGCGTGTGGGGCGTGGCGTCCTACGAGGCCATCAAGGGCTCGCCCCGGTTCCTCACCCTGCTCGAGGCCGAGTCCGTCCACGTCTTCTACAGCGAACCCTTCCTGGCCCTCGCCGCTGGGCCGGGCGGGCACGAGGCCGAGGCGGCCAGGAGGCGCACCGCCGAGGTGCGGCTCGTCTGCGCCCAGCTCTACCCGGGGCTCCCCGCCCCCAGCCCGGCCTGCCCCACGGTGGACGTGGCGGGACTGGCGCCGGTCGTCCAGGTCGGCCGCATCCACGTGCCCCCGGACAAGCTGGAGGACTTCAACGGCTGGTACGCCCAGGACCGGGCGCCCCGCATGGAGCGCCTGCCGGGGATGCGGCGCTTCCGCCGCTACGCGCCGGTGGAGGGCGAGCCGGTGATGGTGGTCTTCTACGAGATGGAGAACGAGGCCGTCCAGGAACAGGCGGGGTGGAAGGAGGCGTCGTCCACCCCCTGGAGCGGCCGCGTGCGCGGCTACTACCGCCAGGCGCCCGGCTCCCCGGGCGTCTACCGCCGCCTAGGCGGCCCCCGCTAGTGTCCTGTCCCGGAGATCGATTTCAAAATAAAGTCTCACGGGTGAGGGTTGTCATTCCGAGCCCTTCGCTTGCGCTCAGGACAAGCTC
>JBBTDR010000316.1:0-4401 GCA_038042665.1 Nitrospinota bacterium | reverse complement strand
TGCGCTGGGCCGGGAGTGGGGGATGTTTTGGAATACCGTCCTGATATACGTGGTCGAACTCCCCTGCTCTTCGGAGAAAGTCCTTGATTGTTGGGAATCGGTCCCTGAAGATATGGCCGAGGCTGCGGCCGTCGGCGCCGTTCCAGCTAAAACCCCAGAGAATCAGCGAGTCTTGCTAAACGTGGCGAAGTCCAGGCAAGTAAGGCCGCAGTATCTGGCGCGCGAGTGCGGGGCGAAGTGGCGCGGAAACCCACGTGACAATGAGCTTCACGATTCAACCGGGGTTGCGCGGATACTCTTTGCCTTGGCGCATCGGTTCGGCGTTGAATCGCTGGCCAATGCAATAGCTCCGCTAGAGGCCTAACAAGCCGCTTCTGCCTACGGTCTCCAGCGTACACTCGTGCCTTGCTCCGCTTTCGGGAGCGACTGAACACCAGCGTTGGCAGCGATGAGATTTGCTTATACCGACCCAGGGCATTCATTCAACTCAAAGAATCTGTAGTTCTCCCTACCCCTCCGCTCCTGGCCCGGTGTGCCCCTACCCCTCCAGCGACAACAGGAACGGCTCCTCCAGCGCCTCGCAGATCCAGCGCAGGAAGCGGGCGCCGTCGGCGCCGTCGATGAGGCGGTGGTCGTAGGAGAGGGCGAGGGGGAGCATGAGGCGGGGCTGGAAGCCCCCCTCCCGCCAGAGGGCCTCGGTCGCGGCGCGGGCCACCCCCAGGATGGCCACCTCGGGCCAGTTGACGATGGGGGTGAAGGCGGCGCCCCCGATGCCGCCCAGGTTGGTGATGGTGAAGCAGCCGCCCTGCATCTCGTCGAGGGAGAGCTTGCGGCCGCGCGCCCGCTGGGCGGCGCTGGCGAGCTCGCGGGAGAGCTGGAGGATGTTCTTCTGGTCCACGTCGCGGATGACGGGCACGAGGAGTCCCCGCTCGGTGTCCACGGCCACCCCGACGTGGACGTACTTCTTGTAGATGATCTCGCCCGACTGGGCGTCCACGCTCGCGTTGAACTTGGGGAAGGCGCGCAGGGCCGCCGCGGCCACCTTGAGGAGGACGGCGGTGACGGTGAGCTTGCCGCCCGCGGCCTCGGCCTTGGGGGAGTACTTCTTCCTGAGGTCCTCGAGCTCGGTCACGTCGGCCTTGTCGAACTGGGTGACGTGGGGGATGAGGCTCCAGGAGCGGCTCGTGTGGCGCGCGGTGGCCTGGCGGATGCCGTCCATCGGGGCGATGTCCACCGGCCCCCACTTGGAGAAATCCGGCAGGACGGGCTGGGGGGCGGCGCCCGCCTGGGCCGCCGGGCCGCTCACGGGGCGCACCTGGCGGGCGTAGCGCTTCACGTCCTCGGCCGTGAGCCGCCCGCCGGGGCCGGTGCCGGGCACCTCCTCGATGTCCACCCCGAACTCGCGCGCCAGGCGGCGCACCGAGGGGGCGGCGGGCACCGGGCCCGCGGCGCGGGAGGGCCGGGCGGGGGCCGCGGGCGAGGGCTTGGCGGGCGCGGGGCTCTCCGCCTGGGGGGGGGCGGCCGGGGCCTTCGCGGCGGGGGCCGCCGCCTTATCTTCCTTGGGGGGCTGGGCCTTCTTGCCGTCCTTCCCGGGGGGCTGGGCGGCGGGGGCGCCCGCGCCGTCGGCGGTCTCGAGGGTGAGGATGACTTGGCCGACGCCGGCCTCGTCGCCCGGCCGGATGTGGACGGCGGTGACCTTGCCCGCGACCGAGGAGGGCACCTCGATGAGGGCCTTGTCGGTCTCCACCTCGACCACGGGCTGGTCGGCGGTGATGGTGTCCCCGGCCTTGACCAGGACGCTGACGACCTTGCCCGCCTTCACGTTCTCCCCGAGGACGGGGAGCTTGAACTGGGTCTCCATCCGTCTCGCCTTCCCCGCGCTAGGAGGTCATGGGGTTGAGTTTGTCGGGGTTGATGTCGAGGTCCTTGGCCGCGCGGCGGACCAAGTCGTGGTGCACCTGCTTCTCGCGGGCGAGGGAGTGCAGGGCGGCCAGGGCGATGTAGCGGTGGTCGATCTCGAAGAAGTCGCGCAGGGCCTCGCGGGTCTCGCTGCGGCCGAAGCCCTCGGTGCCCAGGGAGACGAAGGGCCGGGGGATCCAGCGCGCGACCGAGTCGGGCAGGGCCTTCATGTAGTCCGAGGCGGCCACGCAGGGGCCCGGGCTCTTCGCGAGGCACTGGGTGATGTAGGGCGCCTTGGGCGGCCGGCCGGGGTTGAGCATGTTCCAGCGGTCGGCCTCGAGGGCGTCGCGGCGGAGCTCCTTGTAGCTGGTGACGCTCCAGACATCGGCGGCGGTGGAGTACTTCTCCTCCAGGAGCCGCTGGGCCTTGAGGGCCTCGTTGAGGATGGGGCCGCTGCCCAGGAGCTGGACGCGCAGGGCCGAGCCCTTCACCGCGGTGGGCCGGAAGAGGTACATGCCCTTGAGGATGCCCTCGCGCGCGCCCTCGGGCATGGCGGGCATGGCGTAGTTCTCGTTGTAGGCGGTGAGGTAGTAGAAGACGTCCTCCTGGGCCTCGTACATCCGCCGGATGCCGTCCTGGATGATGACCGCCATCTCGTAGGCGTAGGCGGGGTCGTACACCGCGAGGTTGGGCACCGGGAGCGCCAGGAGCTGGCTGTGGCCGTCCTGGTGCTGGAGGCCCTCGCCCGCCAGGGTGGTGCGGCCCGCCGTGCCCCCGACGAGGAAGCCGCGGGTGCGCATGTCGGCGGCGGCCCAGATGAGGTCGCCGATGCGCTGGAAGCCGAACATCGAGTAGTAGATGAAGAAGGGGATGGTGTTCACCCCGTGGGTGGAGTAGGCGGTGCCCGCGGCGATGAAGGAGGCCATGGAGCCCGCCTCGGTGATGCCCTCCTCGAGGATCTGCCCGTCGCGGGCCTCCTTGTAGTAGAGGAGGCTGTCGCGGTCCACCGGTTCGTAGATCTGGCCCGCGTGGGAGTAGATGCCGATCTGGCGGAAGAGGGCCTCCATGCCGAAGGTGCGGGCCTCGTCCGGGACGATGGGGACGATGAGCCGGCCCACCTCCTTCTCGCGCAGCAGCTTGGCGAGGATGCGCACGAACACCATCGTCGTCGAGACCTCGCGCCCCTCGGTGCCCGCGAAGAACTCCGAGAAGGCCTCGACGGCGGGGGCCTTGAGGGGGGTGCTGGCGCGCCGGCGCGAGGGCACGAAGCCGCCCAGGGCCTTGCGGCGCTCGAGCATGTAGCGGATCTCGGGGCTGTCGTCCGGGGGCCGGTAGAGGGGGGCCTGGGCCACGTCCTGGTCCGAGATGGGGATGCCGAAGCGGGTGCGGAAGAGCGCCAGCTCCTCCTCGTTCAGCTTCTTCTGCTGGTGGGTGATGTTCTTGCCCTCGCCGCTCTCGCCCAGGCCGTAGCCCTTGACCGTCTTGGCGAGGATGACGGTGGGCGCCCCCGGGCTCTCCATCGCCGCCTTGTAGGCCGCATATACCTTCTCGGGGTCGTGCCCGCCCCGGCGCATGCGGTTGAGCTTGTAGTCGGGGATGGTGCGGGCCATCTCCTGGAGGCGCGGGTCGCCCGCGAAGAAGTGGTCGCGCAGGTAGGAGCCCTCCTTCACCTTCTCGACGCTGTACTTCTGGTACTGGCCGTCCACCGTCTCGTCCATGCGCTTGACGAGCACGCCGTCCTGGTCCATGTCGAGGAGGGGGTCCCAGTCGTCGCCCCAGATGACCTTGATGACGTTCCAGCCGGCGCCCCGGAAGGCGGCCTCGAGCTCCTGGATGATCTTGCCGTTGCCGCGCACGGGGCCGTCGAGGCGCTGGAGGTTGCAGTTGATGACGAAGATGAGGTTGTCGAGCTTCTCCCGCGAGGCCAGGGTGATGGCGCCCAAGGATTCGGGCTCGTCCATCTCGCCGTCCCCGAGGAAGGCCCACACCTTCTGGTCCGAGGTGTCCTGGAGGCCGCGGTCGGCGAGGTAGTGGTTGAAGCGCGCGTGGTAGATCGCCATGAGCGAGGCGAAGCCCATCGAGACCGTCGGGAATTGCCAGAAGCCCGGCATGAGCCAGGGGTGGGGGTAGGAGGAGAGGCCCCCGCCCGGGGCCAGCTCGCGGCGGAAGTGGTCCATCTGCTCCCGGTTGAGCCGCCCCTCCAGGAAGGCGCGGGCGTAGATGCCGGGCGAGGTGTGGCCCTGGAAGTACACCTGGTCGCCCCCGCCCGGGTGGTCCTGCCCCCGGAGGAAGTGGTTGAAGGCCACCTCCAGCAGGGTGGCCGCCGAGGCGTAGGTGGAGATGTGCCCGCCGATGGAGCCGTCGAGGCGGTTGGCCCGCACCACCATGGCCATCGCGTTCCAGCGCACCAGGCTCTTGATGCGCCGCTCGAGCTGGCGGTCGCCGGGGAAGGGGGGCTGCGTCTCGCGGGTGATGGTGTTGATGTAGGGGGTGTTGGCCGAG
>JBBTDR010000315.1:5454-9900 GCA_038042665.1 Nitrospinota bacterium | reverse complement strand
CATAGCCCTGGACGGCCTCCTGGGGGCTGGCGCAGCCGTCCGCCGCGCAGAAGGTGCCGCCGAGGAGGTCGTCCGTCTCCAGGTGGGGCCAGCGCCCGCGGATCTCATCGGGCGCGAGGAGCTCGGTCCGCACGCCCAGCCGCTCGTGGAGGGCGCGGGAGTCCTGGAGGGCGCGCCAGCGTTCCGCGTCCGAGGCGAGCATCAGGTAGCCCACCCGGCGGAAGCCCGGGTCCACCCCGAACTCTCCGGCGAAGCCCTCCCAGCGGGGCAGCGCCGCCAGGGAAAAGCGCACGTTCACCTCGGTGGAGAAGTCCAGCCGGACCCCCCCCATGCAGGCCCCCGTGGAGCCCTGGCCGAGGAGGTTCCGCTCGAGGAGGGCGACCCCCTTCATCCCGGCCCGGGCCAGATGGTAGGCGATCGAGAGGCCCACCACCCCCCCGCCGATGACGACGCAGGGGGAGGTGCGGGGGAAGCTCATGAGGGGTCCTTTTCAGGGAGGCGGACCACCCCGAGTCTAACCTTTCCGGGGCGGACTGAAAATCCCGCCGAAACTGTGACCCGGGTCACGAAATGACCATTCCGCTTATTGGATTTTCCTTTGGGTGGGCATATAGTTCCCCATGGGTAGTGGGGGGGCTATCCGTTCTGCTGTCTCAAAGTGAGATACGGTTGACTCTGGGCGTGGGCAGGACGATACTTGCCGCGTCCCACTCGCACATGCAGTTTGCCCCGAACACCGCGGCTTATCCGGCACCGAACCGCGGCGCCCCGGACATGGGGCCGGGGGCGCCGCGCGCAACAATCCGTGGGGGCGGATGAAATGGCGGTTCAGCCTTCCGAGCAGGAAACCCATTCGCGCTTCCTCCTGATCGAGGGCGAGGGGCGCATCCGCCGCCTGCTCTCCTCGATGCTCCAGGGCGCCGGGGCGAGGACCGTCCACAGCGCGCCGAGCGGGAAGGCCGGGCGGGAGGTCCTCCTGCGGGAGCCCGTGGACGCCGTGGTGTGCGACTGGAGCGCCCCCGAGCTGAGCGGGATGGAGTTTTTGAAGAGCGTCCGCGACCTCCCCGTCACCAAGTATCTCCCCTTCCTGATGATGAGCCGGGTCGGCCAGCTCAAGGAGGAGGAGCTCGCCGCCACCCGCGACCACGACGTCGACGGCCACCTCTTCAAGCCCATCACCCCGGAAGACCTCCAGGGCAAGGTCCGCGGGGCCGTGGAGCGCTACAACCGCATGGCCAAGGCCTACACCCACCTGGCCCGCGCGGCCGCGTTCGTCGACATCGGCGAGAAGGATGAAGCGCGCCGGGAGATCCGCGAGGCCCAGCTGGCGGGGGCGGACTCCGCCCGGGTGTGGAGCGAGGCGGGCAGCCTCCTCACCGCCATGCAGGCCGGCGACGAGGCCAAGCAGTGCCACCGGCGCTCGATCGAGATCGACCGGAACTATGCCCGCGCCTACGACAGCCTCGGCGCCATCCTCGAACAGGAGGGCAACGCCGAGGGGGCAGCCCAGTTCTTCTTGACGTCCGCCCGGCTCAGCCCCCGCAACAAGACGCGGCAGTTCAGCCTGGCGAAGAACCTCCTCGCCAAGGGCGACGTGGAGGAGGCCCGGGCGGCCGTCCGCCGGGGGATCGAGGCCGAGGGGGAGATCAGCCCCCAGTCCGCCCGCAACGCCGCCGCTGCGGAGTTCTTCCTGGCGGCCGGCCGGGCCGACCTGGCCGAGGAGGAATACGCCTTCGCCCTCGAAGGGGACCCGGCCAACGTCCACTACTTCAACCGGCTCGGCATCGCCTTCCGGCGCCAGAAGAAGTACCAGGAGGCCATCGAGAACTACCGCAAGGCCCTCAAGGTCGCGCCGAACGACCCCGTCCTCCACTACAACCTGGCCCTCGCCCTGGCCGAGTCGGGCCAGTGGAGCCAGGCGGTGGGCACCCTCCGCCGCGCCCTGGTGCTGGACCCCCGCTTCAAGGCGGCCGAGGAGCTTCTGCGCCGCATCGAGGCCCGGGCGAAGCAGGCCCGATAGCCCCCGGCGCTCTTTTTCTCCGTCCCCGCCCCGCGCTTCGATTGTTCTCCCGTGAACCTAATTGGATCAAAATGTTGGCTCGGTCTCCCGCGCCGCCTGCTGCCTACCGCGGCCGCCCCGCCGGGCATGGGCGCAAGAAACTGGACGAAATAGTCCGGAATCTTTATAATTTCAGACCCAGGCCACCCGTGGGTTCGGGAGCGCTCTCAGCCAGGGGACGACGCGATGACGCAAGAAAAGAAACTGCCGCGGTACGCCTACAACTGGATCAGCGCGGCCGGCGCCGCCATCGCCATGCTGACCCTCTTCGCCATCGTCTTCTTGTTCGCCATCTCGGTCTACCTCGGGGTCGAGAACCCCTACCTGGGCATCCTGATCTACCTGGTCCTGCCGGTCTTCATGGTGGGGGGGGTGTTCCTCATCCCCGCCGGGATGTACGTCTACTGGCGCATCTGGCAGCGCACGGGCCAGCTGCCCTACATGAAGTGGCCCCACCTCGACCTCAACATCGATCGGCACCGCAACGCCACCTTCATCTTCTGCCTGGGCGTCATGGCCTTCGGCCTGGTGGGGAGCGTGGGGACCTACCAGGCCTACCACTTCACGGAATCCGTCACCTTCTGCGGGCAAACCTGCCACGCCGTCATGAAGCCCGAGTTCGTGACCTACCAGCACTCCCCCCACGCGCGCGTGACCTGCGCCCAGTGCCACGTCGGGCCGGGAGCGGGTTGGTACGCCAAGTCGAAGATGCAGGGCCTCTACCAGGTGTACGCCGTGACGGCCGACGTCTTCCCGCGCCCGATCCCCACCCCCATCACCAGCCTGCGCCCGGCGCGGGAGACCTGCGAGCAGTGCCACTGGCCCCAGAAGTTCTACGGGGCCATGCAGCGGCGCTTCGACCACTACCGCTACGACAAGGCGAACACCCGCTGGACCCTCAACATGCTCCTCAAGGTCGGGAGCGGCAACCCCGCCACCGCCCAGGAGTCGGGCATCCACTGGCACATCAACCCCGCGGTCACCATCGAGTACATCGAGCGCGACGCGAAGCGCCAGGACATCCCCTGGGTGCGGGTGACGGACAAGCGCGACGGGCGCGCCATCGTCTACCAGGATTCGGCCAAGCCGCTCGCGAAGGAGCAGATCGCCAAGGCCGAGCTCCGGCGGATGGACTGCATGGACTGCCACAACCGGCCCAGCCACAACCTCTTCCCGCCCGACTACGTGATCGACCTGGAGATGTACGCCGGGCGCGTGGACCCCACCCTTCCCGAGATCAAGCGGGCGACCGTCACCGCGATGGCGAAGGACTACCGCACCGAGCAGGCGGCCCTCGAGGCCATCGCCCGCGAGATCACGGACTTCTACCAGAAGAACTACCCCGGCCTCTACGCCCTGAAGAAGGGCCTGGTCGACAAGTCCATCCAGGCCACCCAGGCGGCCTTCCGCAAGAACATCTTCCCCGAGATGAAGGCCAAGTGGTCCTCCTACCCGAACGACATCGGGCACTTCATCTTCCCTGGGTGCTGGCGCTGCCACGGCGGCAAGCACAAGAGCGGCGAGGGGAAGATCATCACCCACGACTGCGACGCCTGCCACATCATCCTCTCCCAGGGCCCGGGCCCCCAGACGGAGATCGTGAGCTCCGAGAAGGGCCTCCCCTTCCAGCACCCGGTCAACGTCGGCGGCATGGAGAGGGCCATCGGGTGCTTCAACTGCCACAAGGGGGTGAAGCCCTAGGCGGCCACTTTGCCGGCCAGACGCAAGCGCCCCGGGCGGACAAGCCGCCCGGGGCGCTTGTTTCTCCGCGGCGCTCCCGCCCGCCCCCTACTTCTCCTTGAACTGGAAGGGGCCGCCGTACTTCTTGAGGATGCGCTGATAGCCGCCCTGGTAGATGCGGTCGTACTCGGGGAGCCAGGCGTCGAGGTCCCCCTCGCGCCAGTACTCGTAGTCGTAGGCGTAGGGGCTGGGCTCGGCGAGCTTCTTGTAGAGGGCCGGGTAGCGCTCGTAGATCTGCCCCGGCCGGCAGCCGATGGGCCGCCAGTTGGGGTCGTCGGGCTTGGAGAGGTTCTCCTCGTCGTAGTTGCGGGTGCGCAGGTAGCGCAGCCGCTCCATGTCCAGGTCCACCGCCAGCACGCCGGGCCGCTCGCGCATCCCCTCCATCCGCTCGGGGCCGGCGGCGAAGGCCCCGCCCACGATGGACTTCTCGTAGTCGAACCCGTCCGCCTTGTAGAGGTTCTGGGTCACGAGGACGTAGAAGAGGTTCTCCGCCGCCCGCGAGCGCGCCACGCAGCGCCAGGTGTCCTTGAGGGCGTAGCCGGTCGGGCTGTGCATCCCGTGGATGGGGGAGACGATGATCTCCGCCCCCTCGAGCATGAGCAGGCGCGGGAGCTCGGGCACCCAGAGCTCGCTGCAGATCTGGAGGC
>JBBTDR010000315.1:0-5354 GCA_038042665.1 Nitrospinota bacterium | reverse complement strand
GCCCTTGCCGCCGTAGAGGTAGGCGTTCAGGGGCGGGGTGTCGGGCTGCTGGCGGCAGTAGCAGGCCAGCTCGCGGCCCTCGGGCCCGAGCAAGCGCAGCGTCAGGAGGTACGCTCCCGGGATGCGGCTCTCGGTCACGTTGCCGGCGATGATGTACATCGCGTGCTCTTTGGCCTTCTTCTTGAGCTCCTCGAGGGGGTCGAACGGAAACTTCGGATTGTCGAGGGGCCCCGTCATGGGGCCGGGATAGCCCTCGGGGTAGAGCAGGAGCTGGGCGCCCTTGCGGGCGGCCTCGTCGGCGTAGGCGAGGGCGGCCTCGGCGTTGCGCCACTCCTCCTCGCCGAAGTGGGACTCGGGCAGGACGATCCCCACCCGGACGCTGGCAGGTGCTGGCATCTCTGACTTACCTCCTTCGTGAGAGTTGCTGTCTGTAGGGGCAGGCCCCCGTGCCTGCCCCGCCCAAAGAGCGGCCACGGGGGGCCGCCCCTACGGACGTGAACTGGCTACTGCTCCTTGAACTGGTTTGCCTTGGGATGTCATTCTGAGCGACTGAAAGGAGCGAAGAATCCCGGTGTTGAAACCGAGATGCTTCGCTTCGCTCAGCATGACAGCCAGGGACCGTCCAACTTCTTCTGCGAACTTACCCGCCCGCTCCCTAGCGCTCCTTGAACTGGAAGGGGCCGCCGTACTTCTTGAGGATGCGCTGGTAGCCGCCCTGGTAGATGCGGTCGTACTCGGGGATCCAGGCGTCGAGGTCCCCCTCGCGCCAGTACTCGTAGTTGTAGGCGTACTCGCTCGGCTCGGCCAGCTCCTTGTAGAGGGCGGGGTAGCGCTCGTAGATCTGGCCCGGGCGGCAGCCGATGGGCCGCCAGCTGGGGTCGTCGGGCTTGGAGAGGTTCTCCTCGTCGAAGTTGCGCGTCCGCAGGTAGCGCAGCCGCTCCATGTCCAGGTCGCAGATGAGCACGCCCGGCTCGGCCAGCGAGGCCTCCATCCGCTCGGGCCCGGCCACCACGGCCCCCGCCGACATCTGCGTCTTGTAGTTGAAGCCGTGCCCCACGTAGAGGTTCTGGCTGGAGAGGACGTAGAAGAGGTTCTCCGCCGCGCGGGCGCGGGCGACGCACTTCCAGGTGTCGGTGAAGCCGAAGCCCGTCTGGCTGTGGCGGCCGTGGACGGGGGAGACGATGATCTCCGCCCCCCGCAGCATGAGCAGGCGCGGGAGCTCGGGCACCCAGAGCTCGCTGCAGATCTGGAGGCCCACCCGGCCCAGGTCGGTCTCCACGCAGCAGGGGCCCTCGCCGGGGAGGAGGTGGCCCTTGCCGCCGTAGAGGTAGGCGTTCAGGGGCGGGGTGTCGGGCTGCTGGCGGAGGTAGCGGGCCAACTCCTTGCCCTCGGGCCCGAGCAGGCGCAGGGTGAGGAGGTAGGCGCCGGGGATGCGGCTCTCGGTCACGTTGCCGGCGATGATGTACATCGCGTGCTCCTTGGCCTTTTTCTTGAGCTCCTCGACGGGGTCGAAGGGGAACTTGGGGTTGTCGAGGGGCCCCGTCATGGGGCCGGGGTAGCCCTCGGGGTAGAGCAGGAGCTGGGCGCCCTTCGCGGCGGCCTCGTCGGCGTAGGCGAGGGCGGCCTCGGCGTTCCTCCACTCCTCCTCGCCGAAGTGGGACTCGGGCAGGACGATCCCCACCCGGACGCTGGCGGGCTTGGGCATAGGCGGCCTCCTAGTAGAGCGTTTAAGAGAATAAAAGATACGGCAACCCCATATTAGGAGACCCCCGTCCGCCCGTCAATCCGGGGGATCAGCCTCCCCCCTCCGTTCCGCCGGGCTCCTTATCCGCCTCACTGGGCGGGCCCCCGGGGCCGCCGGGCGGACCGCCGGGCCTGTTTCGGGGGCCGCCGAGCCGGTCGCGCCCGCCGAACCCCCTCATCAGATCGCGCAAGGTGGCCGCCAGCTGGTCCGGGGCCGGTTCCCTCCCCGCGTCGGACTTCCATTGGCCGCGCTGGCCGGGCCGCACGTTGCACATGTACGCCCAGTGCTCGTGCCGGTCGGCCTCGGCGGACGCGCGCAGCAGATGGCAGAGGAGGCGGGCGAGCCGGTCCGCCGGAAGGTTGCTCATGGCGTCATCGGGCAGGAGGGCCACGGCCTCCAGCGCCCGCGCGAGGAGCATCTCCCGGGACACCCCGCCGATGTTCCACCCGTTGGCACTCGATTTCTCGCTCAGGGCGCGGGCCAGGCCGTCCATCATCCGGGTGCGCTCGGCGGCCTCCAGGAGGCGGCGGTAATACCGGCTCACGGACTGTTTTGATACGCTTTTCCCCTCAATTCGCGTTACTAAGCGTGACGCCTCGGCCAGCGTGCCCCCGTTGAGGAGGCACTTTTTCACCGCCTTCTCGGCTTTTCCCCCCGCGATCTTCCCCCGGAACCGCTTGCGCGGCCCCCGGTCCGGGCCACGCTTCCGTCCCGTCTCCATGGGCGCTCCTCCCTCCAGGCGGCCATGCGCCGCCACCCCCCAATCTAGGCCAGGGGGGAGGAAAGCCACTTACCTCATATTCCGTCATTTTCCGGCTCGGCGGGAGGCGGAGAATGTTCATTAAAGTGTGACCTCCGTCACGAAATGCGAAATATCTCCTTGGCTCCCGCCCCAGCCGGGAAGATAATGCTTCTGATCCCGTTTCATGCCTCGATCAAGAGGCCCGGTCCCGGGCCGCTGGGGGAGGAACTCCCTCCGCGCGGCCCGCACAGAGGGTAGGAGTGCGTCATGACCATCGAGGAGCGGTTTGAGAGGATCGAGAAAGAGAACCAGGCCCTGAAGAGCCAAGCCCGCAACCTCCGCAAGCTCGCCTGGGGAGCGGTCGCCATCGCCCTGGCGGCGTTCGTGGGGGGAACAGCCCTCTCGGTGCGGGCCTGGACGGCCGCCATCGACCCGGTCAGCATCACCGCCCAGACGATCGCACTCAAAGACTCTACCAACAAGGTGCGGTTGACTCTTAGTGGTAGTGGCTCCGTCGCCTATATCCAAGTGCTCGACGCGAACGGAAAGGCTCGGGCGGCACTCACCTCGAATGGCATCGTTATGGCCATGGACTCAAATGGGGTGGGCCGAGTGACCCTTTATGGGTCGGATGGCAAGATCATTTTCAGAGACGCCGGCAACCAAGTCGTGGCGACGCTCCCCTGAAGCCAGAGCGCATCACCCCCCCGGCCCCCGGGCCGGGTTTTTTTTATCCCTCCCGCGCGCAGCGGAAGCCGACGTAGGCGTGGCCGGCCCGGGTCCGGCGGGGGGTCATGGCCTCCCGGTGGGTGGCGGTGCGGGGCCCCCGCTGGCCGAGGGTGAGGCCCCCGCGCAGGACCATGTCCTCGGCGAGCGAAAGGGCTTCCCTTCCGTCCCCGGCCTGGTAGGGATAGGGGCGGTGGGCCGAGCGGGTCCATTCCGAGAGAAACGCCCCCATGTCCAGGACCCCGTAGGGGCTCGCGCCCCCGGGGAGGCTCCCCACCGGCGCGGCGTCCCCGTGGTGGCGGGCCGTGTGGGAGGTTGAGGCGGAGGGCGGAGCAGCCCCCCACGGATGCAGGCGGCCGTCCGGGCCGCGCGCGGCCTTCTCCCACTCGGCCTCGCTGGGGAGCCGCATGCCCGCCCAGGCGCAGTAGGCGATGGCCCCCGCGAGGCTGGCCTCGGAGGCGGGGTGGCGCTCGAAGCCGGGGTCGGCGGTCCAGCGCCCCTCCTTCAGGCGGATCCGCGCGTCCGCGTCGTCCTCGTCGAAGTAGCGCTCCCCTTGGGGGCCCCTCGGGCCGGCGGGGTTGGCGTTGAGGAAGCGGGCGAAGCCGGCCTGGGTGACGAGGGTCCGGTCGATCCAGAAGGCGGGGAGGGTGAGGGTGTGGGCCGGGGCCTCCTCCGGGGGGCCGCCCTCCCGCCCCATGGTGAAGGGCCCGGCGGGGATGGGGACCATTTCGGCGGGGGCGTCTTGCGGCGCGGGCAGGGCCGCGAGCTGGGGGAAGGGCAGGATCGCGATCAGGAAGGCCAGGAGCGCGCGCATGGGAACATCCCACCGGGGTCCAGGGAGAAATCAGGCGGGCATTCTAGCGAATGGCGCCTGCCCCCTCCACACGCCTTTTGTCTCCGTAGGGGCGAACGGCGTTCGCCCCGGCAACACCTGCCGCGCGGCCGCCCGTAGGGGCGTATTGCAATACGCCCCTCCAGGGGGAGGATCGCGTGAAGAGATTCTCCCCTACCCGTGCCTTCCGCCCATGGGGAGGCTCAGGAGGTAGAGGTTGGCCAGGGTGAAGAGGAGGATGAGGGCGAGGTAGGGCCAGGGCCCCCGCGGGGAGAAGGTGGCCGCGCCCCACTGGGCGAGGGAGAGGCGGTAGGCGGTGTAGAGGCTGTAGAGGAGCGCGGCGAGCAGGATGAGCGTCTGGAGCAACTGGAGGACGGGGAGCTCCAGCCAGGGGGCGGGCTTGAAGTCGGGGGCCCCGATGAACCAGGGGGTGAAGAGGTTGACCGTCTTCTGGAAGACGGGCGCCACGAGCGGCCCCTCCAGGAAGAGGTGGGGGAGGTTGTGGGCGAGGTGCATGGCGAGCCCCAGGGGGACGAAGGCGTAGCCGAAGCGCACGAAGAGCCGGCGGGGGGAGGCTTTCGCCGATCTCCCCGTCAGGCGCCAGGTGAGGGCGCCCGCCCCGTAGACGGCGAGGGGGACGAGGGCCACCCCTCCCCAGAACACCAGCGTGTAGGTGAGCTTGTCGGCCTGCTCGTGCGCCAGGCCGGCCCAGGGGAGGTGGGCGCCCAGGGCCTCCATCCACCCGTGCCAGGGGGCCACCATGTGGCCGGCCGCCATCCCCGCCACGGCCACCATGGCCACGGCGAGGAAGGCCTCGTCGAGGCGCCGGGAGGCCATGGTCCAGAGGTCCCGCCCGAAGGGGCGGAAGCGCAGGGCCAGGTTCTCCCGGGCGCAGGTCTTCAGGCACTCCCCGCAGTAGTAGCAGTAGGCGTTCGAGTCCATCCGCTGGGGGAACTCGAACATGGGGCAGCCGCGCCCGCGCTCGCAGCCGGTGTAGCAGAACTTGTCGGGGTCGCCCTGGCAGACGGCGAGGCTCTTGGGGCGCAGCTCGATGGGGGCGATCAGCGAGTAGAGCCCCATGATCCCCCCGATGGGGCAGAGGTAGCGGCAGAAGGTGCGGCGGGCGAAGAGGGCGCCCAGGAGGATGGCCGAGACGAAGAAGGCGATCAGTATCCAGGCCGTGGCGTAGGGGCTGCGGACGATGCCCCAGTAGCCGTCCGCCCAGGTGAGGAGGAAGAAGAGCGCCGTCGCGGGCCACAGCGTCCGGAGTTTGCGGGGGAGCTGGCGCTCCGCGCCGCTCACGCGGTTCG
>JBBTDR010000314.1:0-11537 GCA_038042665.1 Nitrospinota bacterium | reverse complement strand
GTAGGTGACGGTGTAGCCGGCCCCCGGGGGGACCGCCGAGGTGGAGCCCTTGAGCGCGGTGGAGGCGTTGATGGCGGTCTGGAGCTCGGCGGCCAGGGCGAAACCCGTCTTCAGGCCCGTGGAGATGGTGATCGTGTCCGAGCGGAGGCCGCCGTCCTCGACGATGCGGATGCTCCGGTTGGCGGTGGTGACCTCCTTCACCCGGTTGTTGACGCGGAGCTGGACGATGCCCGCCAGGGCGGTCCCGCTGAAGGTGCGGGTGGCGCTCGCCGTGCCCAGCGCCCGCTGGCCCGCCTGCTGGGCCTGGCCGGTGTCGAGGAAGGTGTAGCCGGCCAGCCCCGTCTCGTTGACGGTGCCGATCAGGCTGTCCTGCTGCTCGAAATCCGTCCCCTCAAGGCCCGCCGCGCCCGTGGCGGCGTACTCGGTGTCGTCGAGGCGGTAAATCCGGTAGGAGACCGCCCCGGGGACGGCGTTGAAGGAGAAGTTGATGGCGTTGTTGCCCGCCGTCACCGTCCGGGTGACGGGGGCGCTGTGGATGCTCTCCCCCGTCGAGTCCACGGCCGAGACCGCGTAGGCGTACTGGCGCCCCACGACCAGGCCGCCGCCCGCCGCGTTGAGCTCGGCCGTGGCCAGCCCCGCCGCGGGGGCCACCATGTCGGCCAGGGCGGTGATGGAGGTGTTGGTCCCCCCGTCCACCTGGACGGAGAAGGCGTCGTTCTGGCCCGAGAGGATGTTGAAGGCCGTCTTGACGTTGGAGGAGACCTCGGCCGTCTGGGCGGAATCCACCGAGAAGCCCAGGATGCCGGCGGCCGTGCTCGCGGCGTTGGTGGCGGCGCTGATGACCTGGATCTTGTCCGGGGCGGTCCCCGCGGCCCGGAAGGTGAAGATGTCCTTGGCGGCGTCGTATGTCACCTCCACCCCCGTGGCCGTGGCGTCCGAGGTGGCCGAGGGGCCGGAGGCGGTGGAGCTCGTGAAGCCCATCAGCCCGGCGAGGGCCCCTTGGGCCGGATCGATGCTCGTCTCGTTGACGGGGGAGCCCGACGCGACGGTGAACTTGTCGGTGAAGGGGTCGTAGGTGACGGTGTAGCCGGCCCCCGGGGGGACCGCCGAGGTGGAGCCCTTGAGCGCGGTGGAGGCGTTGATGGCGGTCTGGAGCTCGGCGGCCAGGGCGAAACCCGTCTTCAGGCCCGTGGAGATGGTGATCGTGTCCGAGCGGAGGCCGCCGTCCTCGACGATGCGGATGCTCCGGTTGGCGGTGGTGACCTCCTTCACCCGGTTGTTGACGCGGAGCTGGACGATGCCCGCCAGGGCGGTCCCGCTGAAGGTGCGGGTGGCGCTCGCCGTGCCCAGCGCCCGCTGGCCCGCCTGCTGGGCCTGGCCGGTGTCGAGGAAGGTGTAGCCGGCCAGCCCCGTCTCGTTGACGGTGCCGATCAGGCTGTCCTGCTGCTCGAAATCCGTCCCCTCAAGGCCCGCCGCGCCCGTGGCGGCGTACTCGGTGTCGTCGAGGCGGTAAATCCGGTAGGAGACCGCCCCGGGGACGGCGTTGAAGGAGAAGTTGATGGCGTTGTTGCCCGCCGTCACCGTCCGGGTGACGGGGGCGCTGTGGATGCTCTCCCCCGTCGAGTCCACGGCCGAGACCGCGTAGGCGTACTGGCGCCCCACGACCAGGCCGCCGCCCGCCGCGTTGAGCTCGGCCGTGGCCAGCCCCGCCGCGGGGGCCGCCATGTCGGCGGCGAAGGTGATGGGCAGGGTCGTCCCCGAGGGCGAGGACTTGATGGCGATGGCGTTGTTCGCGTCGCCGCCCGCGGTGTCGATGCGGTAGCGGTCGGTGACGGGGGCCGTCCCCTTGCTGTAGGCGGCGAGGCGGAAGAGGTCGGGGTTCAGGTCGGTGGTGAGGAACTCCGACCCGGTCACGTTCAGGGTGCTCGGGTTCGCCACCCCCAGGTTGATCGCGACGCCCTCGCTGTCGCCGTGGTAGGCCCCCGCCGCGTCGTAGGGCCGGGTGAAGACCGAGGTGCCCGCGAAGATGTAGCGCCCGCCGACCTGGGTGTTGGCCAGCTGGATGACGCTCTCCCGGATGCGGGCGATCTGGGTGGCGGTGGCGGCGCGGGTCGTCGCGTCGGCGGGGGCGCCCGCTTGGGCGATGGCGAGGGTGCGGGCCTCCTGGACGAGGGAGCGGATGCTGGAGAGGGTCTGGTCGGTGACGTTCAGGGTGCCCTTCGAGTTGTCGATGTTCTTGCGGAACTGGAGGCTCTCCTGGATCAGCCCCCGGAGGCTCGTCACCTTGGAGAAGCCCGCGGGGTCGTCCGAGGGGCGGAGGATGGCCTTCCCGGTGACGATCTGCTCCTGGACCGCCTGCACCCGCTGCAGGCCCGTCAGGATGTTGCGCAGGGCCACCGAGAAGCGCTGCGATGCCGTCACCCGAAGGACCATGTTTCCGCCTCCCAAAACTTCCCGGCTAGACGATCTCCAGGATGTCCTGGAGCAATTCCGAGGTGATCGTCATCATCCGGGCCGTGGCCCCGAAGTTCTGCTGGTAGCGCACGATGTTCGCCAGCTCCTCGTCGATCGAGACCCCCGCCGCGCTCTCCCGCGCCTCCGTGAGGGTGTCGTGGAACTGCTGGAGCAGGGTCTCGCGGCCGCGCACGTCCCGCGACTCGGTCCCGAAGGTGGAGAGGATCGAGCTGAGGAAGTCCCCCACGGTCGAGGACCGCCGCTGGGCCACGGTCTCCCCCCGCAGGTTGGCGATGGCGAGGATGTTGGCGTTGTCCGCCGGGACGCCGGGCAGCCCGGCGGCGGCCACCTTGCTGATGTCCCCCAGGACCTGGGAGTTGACCGCGATGTTCCGCGCGGTGTCCTTGCGGATGGACACGGTGAAGGAGTCGTCCTTCTGGGGCGCCCCGCCGAAGTTCTGGATGGCCACCCGGAGCCCCTCGAACTCCACCGCGACCTGGGTGCCCGCGTAGGTGAAGTCCGTCACGGAGGCGTCGGTGCCGAAGGGCGCCCCGTTGACGGACACCTTGGTCGCGCCGAGCTTCTGGCCCGTCTCGGCGTCGATGACGTTGAAGGTCGTCGGGGAGGTGAACAGGATGGTGTACTTCGCCCCGGTGACGACCGAGGGGTCGTAGATCCGCGAGTCCGTCAGCACGGCCTGGACGTTGGGGTTCAGGGTGCCCGCGGCGCGGCTGTTCGTGCTCGCCGCGCCCACGCTGATCGACAAGGGGTTGAAGAAGTTGACGTTCGTGCTCCCGTCCAGGCCATACCCCCGCCGGTGGATGAGGTTGACCTCGTTGACGATGGTGGCGGCCAGGTTGTCCAGGTCGTCGAGCAGCTTACCCACCGTCCCGTCGCGGAACCGGAGCAGCCCGCCGATCTGCCCGCCCGAGATCCGGCTGGTGATGTCGGTGGTCTCTCCGCCCAGGCTCTTGAAGTTCACCTTCTTGAGGGCGACCGGCGGGGTGGTGGCGACGACGTTGTCGGGGTTCTCGAGGGCCTGGAGCGAGGCCGCATCTCCCTTCTGGATGATCGGGAAGCTGCGCCCGACGATCACGAGGAAGGCGCCTTCCGGGTCCTCGAGGGCGTCGACGTTCGCCAGCTCGCTCATGCGCTCCATGAGCCGCTGGCGCTCGTCGCGCAGGTCGTTGGCGGAGTTGCCCCCCGACTCGGACACCTGGATGCGCGAGTTCAGGTCGGCGACCCGGCCGGCGAGGTCGTTCACCTCCTGGACGGCCTGGGTGATGTCGCGGTCGGCCTGGACCCGGAGATTCTGGAGGGAGTTGGCCGTCTCGTTGAACGCCCGGGCCAGGTTCGCGGCCGCGTTGAGGAAGTCGGTGCGCTCGGGGGCGCCCTCGGGCCGCACCGAGAGGGCTTCGGCCGACTGGAAGAACTTGACGAGGACGCTGCTGATGCCGGTGTCCGAGCTTCCCTCGTTCATGAAGGTCTCGGTCAGCCGCATGGCCTCGCTGCGGGCGCTGAAGGCCGAGAGCTCGGTCTTGATCTGGATGATCTGGTTGTTCAGGAAGCGGTCGGAGGCCTGGCGGATGGTCTCCACCCGGACGCCGGTGCCCATGAAGCCGAAGCTGTGCTGGGTCGGGGGGGTGCTGACGGCGATGGCTTCCTGGCGCGAGTAGCCCTCCACGCCCGCGTTGGCGATGTTGTGCGCGATGGTCTGGAGCGCCACCTGGTTCTGGAAGAGTGAGTTCTTCCCCAGGTTCAGGATGGATTGAAGACCCATCGGCCCCTCGCTTTCCGCTCAGATGGCCTGGCGGAGGAAATCCCCCGGCGCGACGCTCGGGGCCCCCATCCTGCCCGCCCGGCCGTAGACCGCGGGCCCGGCGATAACCGTCTTGAGGTGCTCCATCACCCCCGTCATCACCTCGAGGAAGCCCTCGGCGAAGAGGCGGTTCGAGTCGTTGCGCTCGCTCGCCCGCTCCACCGCCTCGCGCAGCCGCAGGCGCACCTCCATGAGCTGGCCCGCCCAGGGGGCGGGCGCGCGGCGCACGAGATCGAGGATGCGGACGGGCCCCTCCCCCCCCAGGCCCTGCTCCTGGGCGAGGTTCGCGGCGAGGGCGGCCCGCTCCTTCTCGAGCTTCTGGATGCGGCCGGTGAGGACCGCCTTGGCCCCCAGCTGCTCCTCGAGGGCGGGCATGTCCAGCTCCCGCATGGCCTCCCGCTCCTTCTCGAGCAGATGGGCGAGCTCCCCGTAGTACCGGGCCTCGTGATCGAGCACTTCCACGAGGCGGCTCAGCGCCTGGCTCATCGTTTCTTCTCCTCGGGCTGCGGCGCCGGGGCGGCGGCGGCCGGGGCCTCTTTCGCCCCCGCGCCCTCCCCGGCGGACTGCTTCATCTGCTCGTAGATGACCTGCGCGAGGCCGATGCCGGGCCCCTGGCTCACTTCGCGCGCGACCGCCTCGTCCAACATCCCATCGAACCACTCCCGGGCCATGCTGTCCTTGAAGAGGCCGCTCTTGGGGACGGACTTGCGCATCTCCTTGATGAGCATGTGGACGAAGACGCCCTCGAAATCCTGGCTCACCTTCCGGAGGGTCTTCTCGTCCCCTCGCTCGGCCGCGCGCAGCAGCTGCTCCGCCGCGCCCTTCTCCCGCTGGGGAGCGACCTGCTGGAGCTGGACCGGGGACAGGTTCGGGAATTCCACCGCTTCCCTCCGCATCAAGCGCCCCCTAGAGGAGCGCGATCTCCGCGTCAAGCGCGCCCGCCGCCTTGAGCGCCTGGAGGATGGCGATCAGGTCGCGCGGCGCCACCCCGATGGCGTTCAGCCCGCGCACCACGTCGCCGATGCTGACCGTCTTCTGGATGACCACCATGTTCCGCTTCTCCTGCTTGACGGTGACCTCGGTCCGCGGCACCTCCACCGTCCGGGCGCCCTCGGGCGCGAAGGCGCCGGGCTGGGAGACCAGCCGCTCCTCCTGGATGACGATGTTCAGGTTGCCGTGGCTGATGGCCACCGTGGAGATGCGCACGTTCTCGCCCATCACGATGGTGCCCGTGCGCTCGTTGATCACCACCCGGGCCCGCTGGTCGGCGGTCACCTCGATGCGCTCGAGCTGGGCCATGGCGCTCACGGCCCCCCCGGGCATCTTGCTGATGTCCACGTCCACCGTCCCGGAGTCGTGGGCCTGGGCGATGCCCTCGCCGAAGGCCTGGTTGATGGCGTTGGCCACCCGCGAGGCGGTGGTGAAGTCGGGGTGATGCAGGGCGAGGCGGATGCTCCGCTGCCCCGCGAAGTTGAGCGGAACCTCGCGCTCCACCGTGGCCCCGCCGGAGATGATGCCCACCGTGGGGTGGTTGCGCTTCACGGAGGTGCCGGTCGTGCCCTCGAAGGCGAAGCCGCCGCCCAGCGAGACCGGGCCCTGGGCCACGGCGTACACCTCCCCGTCCGCGCCCCGGAGGGGGGTGAGGAGGAGGGTTCCGCCGAGCAGGCTCTTGGAGTCGCCCACGGCCGAGGCCGTCACGTCCAGGCGCGAGCCCCGCCGGCCAAAGGCGGGCAGGTCCGCCGTCACCATCACCGCGGCCACGTTCTTCACCTTGAAGGCGGTGGCCGTGACGTTGATGCCGAGCTTCTTGAGGAGGTTGGCCAGGCTCTGGGCGGTGAAGGAGGGGTCGTTGCCGTCCCCCGTCCCGTCCAGGCCCACGACCAGGCCATAGCCCAGCAGCTGGTTCGTGCGCACCCCGCCGATGGAGACCACGTCCTTGAGGCGCGCGGCATGGGCCGCGGCGGGCCCCAGGAGCAGCCCGGCGAGAAGGGCCGCGGCCGCAGTCCAGCGGATGGCCCGGCGCTGAGGCGTCATCGCTCCCCCTCCTAGAACGGCCACAGGACGTTCATGACGCGGCCGAGCCAGCCGGGCTGCTGGGCCTCGGCCATGATCCCGTCGCCGGTGTAGACGATCCGGGCGTCCGCGAGACTCTTGGACTGGATGGTGTTGTTGGTGTCGATGTCCTCGACCCGGACGATGCCGCTCACCGTGACGATGAGGGTCTCCTTGTGGGTGGAGAGCTCCTTGCGGCCCTCGATGAAGAGGTTGCCGTTCGGGAGGATCTCGACCACCCGGGCCGA
Organism: Nitrospinota bacterium; assembly: GCA_038042665.1. GTDB lineage: Bacteria > UBA8248 > UBA8248 > UBA8248 > UBA8248 > 2-12-FULL-69-37. Next base: position 4,964 of record JBBTDR010000314.1, on the reverse strand, counting down.
CACGGTGGCGTTCAAGGTGTCGGTCCGCTCGATCTCGGACTCGCTCGTGTGCTCGTTCCGCGAGGTGGCCCGCAGGGTGTCGTCCTGGTTGAAGCGCCGCCCCCGCCCGTGAGAGGGGGTGGCGAGGATGCGCCCGTAGCCCGGCAGCGAGGGCGCCGTGTAGGCCAGGCTGGCGCTCCGCTTGTTCTCGGTGTCGGCTTCCTTCTTGGCGTTAGAGGACTCGCTGATCACCACCGTGATCAGGTCCCCCACCCGCGCCGCCCGGCGATCATGGAAGAGGAAGGGGCTCGTGTCGCTCCAGAGGGAGCTGCGGTCCGCCCCGGCCTGCCCGGCTGGCGCCTGGAGGGAGGCCTGGGCGGGCGCCGGCTCCCGGCGGAAGGTCTCCACGCTCCGGACGGGGCCGGCCTGGGGGGCCGCCCCCGTCTGGGCCGGGGGGGTCTTGCCGGTTTCGCTGAACATGGCCCCCACCGCGCCGCATCCGCTCAAGGGGGCCGCCAGGACCAGCATCAGGAGCTTCTTCCACATCCTGTAGCGCATACTCCCCCCCACGCTAGAAAAGGACTTCCACGGCCGACCGCTCGACGACGCGGCCCTGGAGCAGCCTGTTGGAATCGATGTTGATGACCCGGATGCTCTCCCCCTTGCGCCCGGAGTCGAGCGCCTTGCCCACCGCCGTGATGACCAAGGCGCCCCGGCGGGCGAGGATGCGGACCAGGTGCCCCTGGAGGACCAGGTGGGGCACCTCCACGTCGGGACGCCGCACCACGTCGCCCGGGGCGAGCGGACGCAGGAGACGGGCCCCCTCCAGGTCCTCCAGGCGGGTGACCGCGTCCGGAGGGAGAGTGGCCAGGTCCTTCTTGCGCGTCTCGAACAGGGCGGGATCGAGGGCTTGCTGGGCCCGCAGGGGGGCGCGGGCGACGGGCACTTCAGCGTAGACGGCCACCTCGGCCGTCACCCAGAGCTTGCGGACCTCGGCGCCCGCGGCGTCGCGCACCGTCACCATGAGCGGGGTGCGGCCCAGGAGGCGCCCCTGGGCGGGCAGCTCCACCCGCAGCTCGTGCGGGCCGGCGGGCAGGAGAACCCGCTGGGCGGGCATGTGGATCGAGCGCACCTCGGCCTCCCCCGGCCCCAGGCTGAGCTGGGAGGCGATGAAGCGGCGCACCTCGGCCGCCACCTCCTCGGGGTCGAGCCAACGGGCGCCCGCCCCCTGCCCCCAGGCCGGGAGCGCGGGCGCCGCCAGCGAGAGGGCCACCACCGCCGCGAGCAGTGCCTTGCGCATGGGCGAGCTCCTTACCGCTTGAGGTTGCTTACCACCTGGAGCATCTCGTCGCTGGCCTGGATGGCCTTGCTGTTGATCTCGTAGGCGCGCTGGGCCTCGATGAGGGCCACGAGCTCGTCCACCACGCTGACGTTGGAGTTCTCCAGGAAGCCCTGGGCGATCGTGCCCAGGCCGGAGGTGCCCGCGTTGCCCGTGGTGGCGGCGCCGGAGGCCACGGTCTCGGCGTAGAGGTTGCGGCCCAGGGAGCTGAGGCCGCCCGCGTTCGGGAAGCGCGCCAGGGTGATCTGGCCGACCTGGGTGGGGGTGGCGGCCCCCGCCGAGAGGACGGAGACGGTGCCGTCGGTCCCGACGTTGACCTTCACGGCGTTGGTCGGGATGGTGATGTTGGGCGAGAGCAGGAAGCCCTCGCTCGTCACCATCTGGCCGGTGCTGTTGAGCTTGAAGGCGCCCGAGCGGGTGTAGGCGGTATCGCCGTTGGGCCGGGTGATGACGAAGAAGCCATCGCCCTCGATGGCGATGTCGAATTCGTTGTCGGTGCGCTTGAACTCGCCCTCGGTGAAGATCTTCTGGGTGGCCGCGGGGCGCACGCCGGTGCCGATCTGGAGGCCGGTGGGGATCATGTTCCCCTGGGCGGAGGGGGAGCCGGGAGGGATGATGGTCTCGTAGAGGAGCTCCTGAAAGTCCGCCCGGTGCTTCTTGAAGCCCACCGTGCTCACGTTCGCCAGGTTGTTGGCGATGACGTCGATGTTGACCTGCTGGGCCTGCATTCCGGTGGCCGCGCTGAAAAGTGCCCGGATCAAGGTTGTGCCTCCTCAGGGACGGGGGTCAAGTGTTCAGCTGGGAGCGGCCCAGGTCGTTGACGGCCCTGTCGCTCATGGCGTCGAAGGACTGGATGACCTTCTGGTAGGCCTCGAACTGGCGGGCGGTTTCGATGAGGCCCACCATCTCCTTGATGGCCGAGACGTTCGACATCTCGAGGGTCCCCTGGGCGATCTGGGGGGTGGCCACGGGGGTGCCCCGCTCCGCTGGGTCGACCACCCCGAAGACGGAGCCCTGCTCCTTGAAGAGCCGGTAGGGACGGGGAAAATCCACCACCTGGATCTTCCCGGCCGCCTGGCCCCCCATCAGCACCTCGCCGCCGTAGCCCACGGCGATCGGGCCGCCCCCCGTCCTCACCCGGATGGGCTGGCCGTTCGTGCCCAGAAGGGGCCAGCCCTGGGAGGTGACGATCTCCTGGTTGCTGCTGATGGTGAATTGGCCCGCGCGGGTGTAGCGCAGCCCGTTGGGGGACTGGATGACGAAGAAGCCCGGATTGCCGATGGCCAGGTCGAGCGGGTTGCCGGTCTGCTGGGTCTTTCCGCCGGTGTAGTCGATGTGGCTGCCCGCCCAGCGGGAGCGCCGGACGAGGCCGGGGCCCAGGCGGCTGGCCGCGTCCGGCGCCTGGGTCTCCTGGTTGAGCTCGAACATGGGGCGTTCGGCCTTGAAGCCCACCGTGTTGACGTTGGCCAGATTGTTGGCGGCGATCTCCAGGTGGCGCTGGCCCATAAGGGCGGCGGCGACCACGCTGTAGGCTCCTGGCTGCACCTCTCACCCCTCCCGGCGGACGAAAATGGCCTGCGTCCCCCTTGGCGGCGCGGGGGCGCTGCAAGCCACCAAAGCAAGAGGTGTGCCAGGAAGGAGGGTTTCGGCGGAAGGATCTGTATCTATTGAATCTCATTTAAATACAAATATTTATATTCTATATGTGAAACTAATTTATAAGGCCATGAAAACCCCACATAACCCCTTGGCATGAATTACCTATCCGGATTTTGACGCTCAAGCAGCTTTTTCCCGCTTCCACTTCTCGTTGACGAAGTAGATGAACGCCAGGATTTCGGCGATCACTTTGTAGAGATTGGGGGGGATTTCCTCCTCCAGGTCGAGCTCGCCCAGCAGCCGGACGAGGTCCGAGTCCTCCCGGATGGGGATGTTGTGGATGCGGGCCAGCTCGAGGATGCGCTCGGCCAACTCCCCCCTCCCCTTGGCCACCAGGCGGGGGGCGCTCTCCCGGCGGGGCTCGTAGCGCAGGGCCACCGCCTCCTTGGGAATGAACGGAAGGGGCCGGCGATGGGGCTCCACGGCGGTCCTCCTAGACCTTGACGTCGATCAAGGGGGAGGCCCCCTCGGGCCCCTCCCGCTCGGGGGGGGCCGGCAGCGGGGGCTCGGGCGCGACCTTCCCCAGGAGCCAGGAGAGGCGCTCCACCCCGATCTCCTGGCTCTCGATGGCCTCCCGCAGCTTGGGCAGCTCGGCGCTGAGGAACCTCCCCACCGGCTCGCTCGGGGGGGTGAAGCGCACCGAGGCCCGGTCGCGCATCAGGGCGGCGTCCACCCGCAGGGGCCCGAGCCCCTCCAGCTCCAGCAGCACCACCGCCGAGTAGGTCTCCCGCTTCCGGCCCTGGCCCGGGGCCTCCCGCTCGTGGTCCCGGATCACCACGTCCATGGTCCCCCGCTCCCCGCCCAGGACATAGGGGATCTGGAGAAAACTCCCCTCCCCCGTGTGCTGGCGCAGGGCGTTGGCCGCGTTCAGGAACTCCATCGAGGTCAGCGCCCGCCCAGCCCCCGGCCCGAGCCCGGCGAACAGGGGCTCACTCCCCCGCCCCAGCTCCCGGGCCGCGGCGATGAAGCGCTGGAGACTCTCCCGGAGGGAGGCGGCTTCCTCGGGGGAGCGGGCCCGCCCCGGGTCGAACTCCCGCCGGGCGGCCTCGAGGGCCTCGCGGACCCGCTCGGGGGTGAGCTCCCCGTCCCGCACGGTCAGGCGCTCCAGGGCCGCGTGGAGCCGGGCCCCCTCCCGGGAGAAAGCCGCTTCTTCTGGGGAATCCTCAGAAGAGCCCTTGGCCAATTCGGCCAGGCCCTCGGCCAGGGCGAGGAGGCCGGGCCCGAAGCTCCGCTCCCCCGCTCCCGCCGAGGGCACCCACCGCGAGCTCCCCTCTCCCCGCAGGGCGGGGGGCAGGAGCTCCAGCTCCAGCCGGGGCCCCGTCCCCCGCACCCACACCCGCACCGGATCGCCCGGGACGAAAGCCCCCGAAGCCTCCTCCGGCCAGGGGACCTCCATCTCGAAGCCCTGAAAGCGGATAACCCCCGTACGCGCGGGATTTTCCCCGGCGGAGGGCGCCGGGGCCGCTGCCCGGCCCGGCGGGGAGGCCTGGGGCGGCCCTTCGGGTTTCCCGTGGAACAGGGCGGCGCCGGGCCCAGGGCCCTCGGGCTGGAGGCGGAGGAGGATGCCTTCGAGGAGGTTCCCCGGCTGGAGGGCCTGCTGGGGGGAAATCGCCGGGGCGGGCCTCGCGGGGGACGCCCGGAGGACGGAGAGGAGCCCTACCCCGGCCGGGGGGACGCTTGCCCGCGGCCCTCCCCGGACCAGCACCTGGAGGGCCAGCGACCCGCCCACCTCCTGGGGCCGGACGATGAGCTTGTCCCCCGGCTGGGTGAGCGGATCGAGCTGGAAGCGTAGCACCGTCCCCGCGAGGTTCACCCCCGCCGCCGCCCGGCTCTCGAAGGGGAGCACCTCTCCCGCCAGCGGCCCCTTGGCCAGGAGCATCCGAAGGGGGGCGGGGATCCCCTCCCCCGGCGCCAGCCGGAGCGGACCCTGGGCGGGGAGCTCCAGCCTGCCGCCCGGCTCCCCCGCCCGCGCCAGGAGGCGGAGGAG
>JBBTDR010000313.1:0-3718 GCA_038042665.1 Nitrospinota bacterium | reverse complement strand
AGTAGGATAGAGCAACGGATTCCTAATCCGTAGGCCGCGTGTTCTAATCACGCAGGGGGCACCATTCGCTTCGTCCTTTTTTCGCCCCCCCCGGGGAGTTCTTTGCGCGGCGCGGGACGAGAGAAGAGGGGAGGTCCGCATGCGTTGGATCCTGGGGATGGTGGCGCTGGCGGTTTTGTTTCCCGCAGCGGATGCCTCCGCGCAAGCCACCTATGAGTCGCAATCCAAGCTGTACAGCTTTCAGGTTCCCCGGGAATGGTCGGTGGTGAGCGAGAGGGAGAATGAAGGGAGGAAAATCCATGTACGGCAAGATAGCTGCCCTATTGCTCGTGCTGGTTCTATCCGGCTGCGGGGCCGCGCCGAAGAATCTAATTTCTAGCCCGGCGGCCCACCCGCAATTTCAACGGACGGCGAGGACTCTCATTGGGTATCAGAAACTCGTCTGCCAGGATTGCAAACCGAATGATTGGAAGATTGGGATTATGCGCAGCGACAAAATCAACGCCGCCAGCGGAGGGGGCGGGTTTTTCTATGTAACGGAGGGAGCCCTTCAACTCCCGGACGATGAATTGGATGCCATGATCGCCCATGAGGTGGCCCATGAAATCGCCGGACACAATGCAAAGAGACAGCTAGCTTCGGTTGCCGTAACGGGAGTGTTTATGGTCTTGGGGGCTTTCGTCCCGGGGGCCGGATACTTGAACCACCTCGCCAACCCTCTAGTGACCCGGGCCTACAGTCGGGAGAATGAATTGGAGGCGGATTCCATCGCGGCGGCCCTCATGGAGAAGCGGCACGGGAGCATAGGACGGGCCAGAAACCTAATGACATTTTTGGAAGGTCGTTCGGCTGCAAGAAAAGCTAAGGGCGAGGAGGGGACCGGGCTTTTTGACACGCACCCTCACCCGGAAGAACGGATAGTGCAGCTAAGGAAGATCATCGGCGGTTCTCAGAAGGCGGCGGCCATTCCCTCCTATAGCCGGGCGGAAACGCAACAGGCAGGGCAAGAGGCGGCAGATCAACCGAAGAACACTAGCGATTGCCCGTTGTACCAGAAGTGCAATTAGGCTGATCCACCTTGAGGCGAAACGGGCTACCCCTTCTCGTTCTTTGCGCGCTCCTCTTTGCATCCCCAGCGCTTCGCTTGCGCAGACCTTCCTCGCCCTTGTGGTGGGCGTGACGGACGGTGACACCCTGCGTCTCCTTCATGGCAAGCAAGAAATCCGCGTCAAGTTAGAAAAGCACGCGAAAGCGTGGGGCATCCGGCGCGCCGGGCCTGGGGTCTCCGCTCCGGAAGGGGCCCCCCCCCCGGGGTGCGCCCGGGGTGCGCCCGGGGGCCGGCCCGGATGGATTTTCCCCGGAACTCGCGCTATCGTTCCTTTGGGTCCGGGTATTCCGGCGCCGCGTTCCGTTCGCCGGGCCCGGACTCCAGCCCACCCGCCGCTCTCTGCCGGAGGACGCCCCCATGATCACCGCCATCGTCACCGCCCGGATCCCGCAGGGGTTGACCTACGAGAAGTATGTGGAGAACACCCGCCGCGGCGCCCCGCGCTTTCAGCAGATCCCGGGCCTCATCCGCAAGAACTTCCTCTTCAGCGAGGCGCAGGGCCTCGGCGGGGGCGTCTACCTCTGGGAGAGCCGCGAGGCCGCCGAGAAGTGCTACGCCGGGGTCTGGCGGGAGAACTTCATGCGGGCCTTCGGGGTGGAGCCCAATATCGCCTACTTCGACACGCCCGTGGTGGTGGACAACTCCGCGGGCAAGATCGTCCAGGCGGCCTAGGGGCGCGAAATCCAAACACGTTGTTCACGCCGGGGAGCCCCGTTTCTCCCCCTCTCCCCCTGGGAGAGGGCTGGGGTGAGGGGCACCCCACGCGGCTGGCCGCCTGGACGCTCCGGGTGAGGGATGATTCGGCGGCGCAGCCCCCCCTCCCCATGCCCCAAGCGGCGGGGCCGCTTGGGCGGTGGCGGGCACCGCCACCCGAAAGAACTCGGGGGAGGGGAAATGGTTCCGGCATTTGCGGCGTGAACAACGTGTTTGAATCCCACAGCTAGGGCCGGGAGGGGAGCGGCACGATGGACAGCTACGACGGCATCGTGGTCGGTGCCGGGCACAACGGCCTCGTCTGCGCGGCCTACCTCTCGCGCTGCGGCCTCAAGGTCGCCGTCCTGGAGGCCGAGCGGGAGATCGGGGGCGGGGCCTCGACGCGGGAATTCACCCTTCCCGGCTACCGGTCGAACATGCACGCCAACTTCTTCATCGGGCTGGACGATTTTCCGATCGTGCGCGACCTGGAGCTCGGGCGCCACGGCTTCCGCTACCTGACGCCCGAGGTGCACGCCATGGTGTTCCGGGACGGCACCGCCCTTGTCCTCCACCGGGACGCGAAGAAGTCCGCGGCCTCCATCGCCCGGGTCTCGAAGCACGACGCCGGCGCCTTCGCCCACCTGCACCAGCGCTACGCCGTGGAGCTCGCCCCCCTCCTGCGGAGCTTCCTCTTCCACCCCCCGCTGCCGCGCGAGGAGATCGCCGCCCGCATCGGGGGCGAGAAGGGCAGGGAGCTCCTCGCCTTCGCCCCCCTGACCATCTCCTCGGCCATCGACGCCCACTTCGAGCACCCCAAGGTGCGGGCCCTCTTCAAGCTCTTCGCCCACGCCATCACGGTGGAGGACGAGGAGGGCACCGGCCTCTTCCTCCCCAGCCTCTTCTCCACCCAGACCACCCTGGGCCTGCCGGTGGGAGGCGCCCTGGAGCTCCCGCGCGCGCTCGAGCGCATCGTCCTGGCGGGCGGGGGCGCGGTCATCCGGGGGGCCGCCGCGCGCGAGGTCTTCCGCGAGGGCGGCCGGGCGGCGGGGGTGGTCCTGGAGGATGGCCGCAGGCTCGGCGCGGGCCGTTTCGTGGCGAGCAGCCTGAACGCCCCGGCCTCGGTCCGCCTGGCGGGGGAGGACGCCTTTCCGGCCGAGGTGAACGCGAAGGTGCGCGGCTGGGACTGGGGTTTCCACTCCCTGATGACGCTCCACCTCGCCCTCTCGGACCGGCCCCGCTACGCGGCCGAGAAGTACGACCCCGACGTGGGCCGCTCCTACAACCTCATCTTCGGGGCCGACAGCGACGCCGACGTCATCCAGAACGCCCGCGAGCGCCGGGCCGGGAAGTTCCCCTCGCAGGTCATGGGGAACGGCTCCTGCAACAGCCAGCACGACCCCTCCTACGCCCCGAAGGGGGGCCACGTGGCCTTCTGGTGGCCGGGCGCGCCCTACAACCTGGCCGACGGAGGCCCCGCCCGCTGGGATGCCATCAAGGAGGAGGCGGCCGGAAAGCTCGTCGCCGCCTGGCGGGAGTTCGCCCCCAACCTCACGCGGGACACCGTCCGGGCGGCCAGGCTCTACACCCCCCTCGACATCGAGCGGGGGAACCGCAACATGGTGCGCGGGGCGGTGCGCATGGGAGCCTACAAGGCCTCCCAGCTGGGGGTGAACCGGCCCCACCCGCTCCTCTCCGGGATGCGCACCCCGCTCGAGGGCTTCTACCTGTGCAGCTCGAGCTGCCAGGGAGGCGGGCTGAACGGCGCCCCGGGCTACAACGCGGCGGGCGTCATCGCCGGGGACCTGGGCTTGGACCCCTGGTGGGAGCCCCTGCCGGCCCCAGCGCTGGCGGCGAGCTGATCGGTCCATCCCGCGCCGGGCGGGGGATGCCCGCGCGGCGGCACCCCCCCCCCCC
>JBBTDR010000312.1:0-4814 GCA_038042665.1 Nitrospinota bacterium | reverse complement strand
GTATCCGTGCTTTGGGAGGGGGGATGCGGTTAGTCGGGAGAATTTCGAGAAACTTGACGAAGAAGATTTGAAAAAGGTAGAGAAAGAAGTTGAAGGGAAATTGAAGCTCCCGGAAAACTCGGTGTTTTTTGATATTCCTGACTTGCCCCGCCTCGGTGGCCAGGCGCAAGCCGCTGTAGAGGTAGCAGACAATTATAGATTACTGCTGCAAGACCTTTTTCCGGCTGGTGCATGGGGGAAAGCATTTGCTGGTTATAGACGAGTAGCCTATGTATTTACTACTAATACAGACACCAACCGAAGAAGAGATATAGGAGAGGCCGTTCGAGATATCTTAGGGCATCTAAAGTACCCAATTAAGCTGAATGGAAATGCGCTTAAATTGGCAAAAGTTTAAATTGAGTATCAAGTGTCTCGATGTACACTCGACAGCGGGTAAGTGCACGTGGAACCCAAGGGCAATTCGTTGGTCGAAGATAATCGACTGACTGTGCTTTTAATGTTGGCTGGTTAATCCTCCATCAATTGGTACCGGATTGTCCTAGTTTAAGGTAGTCACAATAAGCTCTGCCGAGAAGGGTATTTGTCAACTACCTTAAACTAGGACAACCCGAAAATAAATCCCCCCGCCCCGTTGGTGTTGTTGCCGCCATGCCTGAGCGCGACGAGATGGCCCGGGCCCTGCTCGGCCACGTGAAGAACCTCCGGGCGGCGGGGGTGCAGTACCTCTCCCTGGCGGCCCGGCCCCCCAGGGCTTCGGGCGTGGCCGCGCTCGCTCCGCCCGCGATGTCCGCGCCTCCCGCCGCCGTGCCCGCACCTTATTCCCTGGGGACAGAACCCCCTCCGCTCGCGAAGGAGTCTCCTCCGCCCCAGGTTTCTCCCCCGCCGCAGGCGCCGCCCTCCATGCCGGCCCCGCCCGCCGCGGGGACGGAGCCCGCCCGCTCGCCTGCCCCGGCGCTCCAGCCGGCTCTCCTCCCGATGATGGACGCGCCCCAAAGCTCCCTCCTCGCCGCCCCGGCGCGGAAGGCCCCTGGCTTCGCCCCCCCGCCCCTGCCCTTCGACCCCCAGGCCGAGATGACGATCGAGGAGCTCGCCCGGGCGGTGGAAGGGTGTCTCCGCTGCAAGCTGGGGGCGGGCCGCACGAACCTCGTCTTCGGGGTGGGGAACCCCCGGGCCAAGCTCGTCTTCGTGGGGGAGGCCCCCGGGGCGGACGAGGACGCCCAGGGCATCCCCTTCGTGGGCCGCGCGGGCCAGATGCTCACCAAGATGATCGAGAACGTCATCGAGGTGCCGCGCGGGGAGGTCTACATCTGCAACATCCTGAAGTGCCGCCCCCCCGGCAACCGCAACCCCGAGCCGGATGAGATCGCCTGCTGCGAGCCCTACCTCATGAAGCAGCTCGCCGCCATCCGGCCCAGGCTCATCGTGGCCCTGGGCAAGTTCGCGGCCCAGTGGCTGCTCCACACCAAGACCCCCATCGGCAAGCTGCGGGGGAAGTTCGGCCTCTACCAGGGCATCCCCTGCCTGGCGACCTACCACCCGGCCTACCTGCTCCGCAACCCGAATGAAAAAAAGGTGGTCCTGGAGGATCTGAAGAAGGCGAAGGCGGTCTACTTCGGGGAGAAGGAACCGGAGATCGAGGTCCTCGGCTAGTGTGGTGTCCCAGGAACAGCATTCAAAAGTGGAGACCAGAAACCAAAGGCTGTCATTCCGAGCGCCAGCGAGGAATCTGCTGGTGCACAAGCAGATTCCTCAGTCGCTGCGCTCCTTCGGAATGACACCTTGGGCCGATTTCTCCTTCAAGGTATTCTTGGGACACGACACTAGGCGGGGCGATCGAAAGAAACTGTCCGCCCCGCAACCCGGGAAGAGGCGAAACGCTTGACCGCCTCGGCGCCCTCTCCCTTTGGGAGGGGGAAAATCATCCGGTGACTTACGGCCAGTCGAAAGAAGCTGTCCGCCCCGCAGCCCGGGAAGAGGCGAAACGCTTGACCGCCTTGGCACCCTCTCCCTTCGGGAGAGGGAAAACATCCGGTGACCTACGGCCAGGTTGACCATGCCCTTCCCCGCGTTCGCCACCTTCACATCCCTCGAGACTGGGCGGCTGCGCCTGCGGACGGTCGTCCCGGCGGACGCCCCCGCCATCACGCCCCTCGTCTCCGACTGGGAGATCGCCCGCCAGACGGGGAGCATCCCCCACCCTTATCCCAAGGGCGGGGCGGAGAAGTGGGTCTCCGACATCCTCGCCTGCCAAACCTACGGCCTGGCGCTGGCGCTGGCCATCGAGCGGAAGGAGGACGGCCGGCTCATCGGCTGCATCACGCTGGAGACGGACCCCTCCGGCACGCCCCCCGCCTTGGGGTACTGGCTCGGACGGGAATGGTGGGGGAAGGGGTACGCCACCGAGGCGGCGGCCGCCCTCGCCGATCACGCCCTCTCGGCCCTGAGGTTGGACCGGATCGAGGCCAGCGTCTTCCCCGGCAACCCCGCCTCCATCCGGGTGCTGGAGAAGGCGGGCTTCCGCCACGCGGGGCGCGGCACCCACCCCGCCCCCGCCCGGGGAGGGGAAACAGAGGTGCTCCTCTACCTGCTGCGCCGGGAGGGGTAGGGGCGGCCCCCCGTGGCCGCCCCCCTCCAGGCAGGCATAGGGGCGGGCAGGCACAGGGGCCTGCCCCTACATTTGGCACTACGTCCCTCCCTGCACGCATCCCGCCAAGAGTGCTAAAGTGACCCCGGCGGGACGGGCCGCCCCGCCGGGAAGGAGAACCTGATGGAGTGCCCGAGGTGCGCGAAGGAGATCGTCCCCGACCGCCTCTTCTGCATGTGGTGCGATGTCTTCCTCCCCAAGGCGGAGGCGGGGGCGAAGGCGAGCATCCTCCGCCGCTTCGTCGCCGACTCGCTCGACCCCATCCTGAGCACCCTGGCTTGGGGCCTCGCCTACGGCCTCGCCGGGGAGTTCCGGCGCACCCCCTTCGACGATCCCCCCTCCACCTGGGCGTGGCTGGCCATGCTCGCCTACGCCGCCGTGACCCTGCTCTTCATGAGGCGGGGCCTGACGCCGGGCAAGTGGCTGCTCGGGGAGCGGGTGGTGGACAAGCGGACGGGCGAGCCGGCGGGCTTCTGGCGGATGCTGCTCAGGAGCCTCATGAAGAATACCCTCAGCAGCTTCTTCCTCGGGCTGGGCTACCTCTGGGCCATCTGGGACCGCGACTCCCAGGCCTGGCACGACAAGATCGCCAACACCGTGGTGATCAAGGAGGAGCGCGCCATCCCCCTCACCCCGGCGCGCGGCCTGCGGCCCGGCGGCGCAACCTCCTGAGGGGCAACCTGATGGTGTTCCATTCTATGGAACACCATTTCTTTGACCAGGCGCATGCCTTGTGGGACGATCCGGCCGACCTTTTCACGCTGACCCGTCGAACACCCTTCTCGGGTTCGGGAGGATCCCCCATGCGGAACCGACTGTCCGTCGCATTGTTCGCCGCTCTGGCGCTTCTGTGGTCCGCTCCGTCCCAGGCCGCGCCCCGGGGCACCGTCACCATCGCCATCAACGGCGAGCCGGAGACCATGGACCCCCACGTCTACTCCAGCTTCATCGGGGCCATGGTTTGGCCCTGGGCATCGGACAAACTGGTGATCTCCGACACCAAGACCGGCGAGGTCGTCCCCTGGCTGGCCGAGAAGTACGAGCGGCTGGACTCGAAGCGGATGAAGTTCACCCTCCGCGCCGGGGCCAAGTTCACCGACGGCTCCCCGGTCACCTCCGAGGCCGTCCAATTCTCCATCGGGCGGATCATGGACCCCGCCAACAAGAGCTACCAGAGAACCTACTGGAAGGACTTCGACTCAATCGAGATCGTCAACGAGCGCGAATTCATCTTCAAGATGAAAGTGCCCGACAATGGCCTCATCCGGCGCCTCGCGGGCTGGGGGCACATCATCTCCCTCAAGAACAAAGGCAGGAAGCCGGAGGAGATCTCCCGCAGCCTCATCTCCGGGGGCCCCTACATCCTCAAGAGCTGGACCAAGGGCCAGCGGTTCGAGTTCGAGGCGAACCCCACCTGGTGGGCGAACAGCATGTTCCCCAACCGGCCCCAGCGGGTGATCATGCGCCCCATCGCGGAAGCCACCACGCGCGTGAAGGCGCTCCAGGCCGGGGAGATCGACATCGCCCACAAGGTGCTCCCCCACTTCATCCCCGACATCAAGAAGGACCCCAAGCTGGACGTGGCCTCCAAGTCCTCCGTGCGCATCGCCTACATCGGCTTCTTCGCCCCGGAGGGAAGCCCCTTCAAGGACGTGCGCGTGAGGCGGGCCGCGAACTACGCCCTGGACGGCGAGGCCATGTACAAGACCTTCCTCGCGGGTTACGCCGACGCGGCCCACCAGATATTCCATCCCTGGACCCAGTTCGGCTACAACCCGGAGAAGCGCTGGCTCGGCTTCGACCTCGCCAAGGCCAAGCAGCTCATGAAGGAGGCGGGCTACGAAAAGGGCTTCAAGGCCGACCTCATCAGCCCGGACGGGAACTCCCCCTTCGACCGCCAGAGCTGCGAGGCGGCGGCGGGGATGCTCCAGAAGGCCGGCATCGACACCCGCTGCCTCCCGCAGCCCTTCGCCCTCTACCGCAAGAGCTTCAACACCTACCTGGAGGGGTTGGCCGAGTCTGTTGACGCTGACCGGTTCCGGTTGACGGTGTTGATGTTCAATCATGAGTGGCGGCTGCTGTGCCCGGTCGGGGTGCCGTTGGCTGAGGTGCCGCGGTTGGACCTCCGTAACTACCGGCCGGGGGGTAACACTGCCCTGTTCGACGC
>JBBTDR010000311.1:0-14803 GCA_038042665.1 Nitrospinota bacterium | reverse complement strand
GTGCTGAAGGACGACCTCAGCCACTTCCCGGCTTACCACGCCGTCCTGCTCTACCGGGCCGACCTGGAGAAGCGCGCCCCCGCGACGGTGCGCGCCATGCTCTCCCTCGAAGGCAAGATCACCGAGGCCGAGATGATCCGGATGAACGCCCGGGCGAAGATCGACCGCGTGCCCGAGCAGGCGGTGGCCGTGAGCTTCCTCGGCGAGAAGATGGGGGTCCAGTCCCAGGCCCAGGCCGAGACCGCCTGGAGCCGCTTCCTGCGCCACACCGGGGAGCACCTCCTCCTGGTGGCCGTCTCCCTGGGGGCGGCGGTGGTGGCGGCCCTGCCCCTGGGAATCCTGGCCGCCAAGCAGCCCGCGGCGGGCCAGGTCATCCTGGCCGTGGCGGGGATCGTCCAGACCATCCCCTCCCTGGCCCTCCTGGTGTTCATGATCCCGCTGCTGGGGATCGGCGGGCCGCCCGCGGTGGTGGCCCTCTTCCTCTACAGCCTGCTCCCCATCGTCCGCAACACCTACACCGGCCTCACCGGTATCCCGGTCGAGGTGCGCGAGTCCTCCGAGGCGCTGGGCCTGCCGCCGGGGGCGAGGCTCCGGCTCGTGGAGCTGCCCCTGGCCTCGAGCGCCATCCTGGCGGGCATCAAGACCTCGGCCGTGATCAACGTGGGCACGGCCACCCTGGGCGCCCTCATCGGGGCGGGGGGCTACGGCCAGCCCATCCTGACCGGCATCCGGCTGGCCGACACCCGGCTGATCCTGGAGGGGGCCGTGCCGGCCGCCGCCCTGGCCATCCTGGCCCAGGGGGTCTTCGAGGCGGCGGAGCGCTGGCTGGTTTCACCCGGGCTGCGGCTCAAGGTACAATCCTGATCCCCCATTGGGGCGGCCGCGCGGGGGCGCGGCCGCAGATCGCCATTCAACCGGCGGGTGACCGATACGATGAACCCACAAGCGGGAGTGTCCATCTCCGCCCGGGCCGAGCCGGGCGCGGGGGCCGATCTCCAAGAAACCCTCGCGGGCCTGCGGCGGCCCCAGAAATCGCTCCCCTGCAAGTACTTCTATGACGAGCGGGGGTCCCGGCTCTTCGAGGAGATATGCGGGCTCGAGGAGTACTACCTCACCCGGACCGAGATGGCCATTCTCGAGGGCCGGGCGGGCGAGATGGCGGAGGCCCTGGGGCCCGACTGCGCCCTCATCGAGTACGGCAGCTCGAGCGCCCGCAAGGCGCTCTTCCTCCTTGAGCGGATGAAGCACCCCGCCTCCTTCGTGCCGGTGGACATCTCCTCCCGCCACCTTGAGCGGGTCGCCCAGGAAATCGGGGAGCGGCTCCCCGGCCTGCCCGTCTATCCCGTCTGCGCGGACTTCAGCCGCCCCTTCGCCCTGCCCCCCTTGAACGGGTGGACCGCCCGGCGGGCTGGCTTCTTCCCCGGCTCCACCGTCGGGAACTTCACCCGGAAGGAGGCCCTCCAGTTCCTCCGCCAGGTGGCCCAGGCCTGCGGGCCGGGGGGGGGCCTCCTCATCGGGGTGGACCTCGTGAAGGACGTCCGGCTGATCGAGGCGGCCTACAACGATCGCCAGGGCGTGACCGCGGCCTTCAACCTGAACATCCTCTCGGTCCTCAACCGGGAGCTGGGGGCCGACTTCCGTCCCGCGCTCTTCCGCCACCGGGCGCACTTCAACCCGGCCGAGAGCCGGGTCGAGATGCACCTGGTCGCGCGGGCCGCCCACGCGGTGCGCATCGGCGGGGTGGAGATCCGCTTCGAGGCGGACGAGACCATCCACACCGAGAACTGCCACAAGTACACCATCGAGGACTTCGCCTCGCTCGCCGCCCAAGGGGGGTTCCACGCCCGCAAGGCGTGGACCGATTCGGCCCGGCTGTTCAGCCTCCAGTACCTCGAGGTCATGGAGGGTTAATTCATGCCCACCGAATATGCCTGGTTCCTCCCCTCGGCCAAGAACGGCGACGGCTGGAAGATCAACACCAAGCGGCCCGAGCGCCAGCCCACCGTGGAGTACCTCTCCGAGGTGGCCCGGGCCGCCGAGCGGGCGGGCTTCGTGAACCTCCTCGTCCCGACGGGCACCCATTGCCTGGACGCCTGGGTGATCGCCGCCACCGTGGCCCAGCACACCGAGCGCATCAAGTTCTGCGTGGCCTTCCGGCCCGGCCTGACGAGCCCCGTCTTCGCCGCCCAGACCGCCAACACCCTGGACGCCCTCACGGGGGGGCGCCTCACGGTGAACGTGGTCACGGGCTCCACCCCCCTCGATCAGATGCGCTACGGCGACCATCTCCTGCACGATGAGCGCTACGAACGGACGGACGAGTTCCTCTCGATCATCAAGGCGCTCTGGCACGGCGAGAGGGCGGTGAACTTCAAGGGGAGGCACTACGACATCCGCGACGCCTCCATCTTCCCGGCCCACGCCTCGAAGCCGCACCCCGCCATCTACCTCGGGGGAAGCTCCGAGGCGGGCCGCCGGGTGGGGGCCCGCCACGCCGACGTCCACATGATGTACGCCGTCGAGGCCGAGACCATCGCCCAGGACGCTGCGGACATGAAGCGGCGGGCGGCCGAGCTCGGCCGGGAGAAAGAGATCAGGTTCGGCACCCGGATGCACATCGTCTGCCGGGAGACGAAAGAGGAGGCTCGCCGGGCCGCCGAGGCCATGATCGAGGGGAGCGACATCTCGAACACCGGCACCTGGGCCGACATGCGGAACCGGACCGAGAGCGTGGGTCAGCGCCGGGTGAACGCGCTGGCCAAGCGGGGGGGCTCCTCGCTCTGGATCACGGACACCCTGTGGATGGGGGTGAACACCGTGCGGGCGGGCGCCGGGGCCTCCCTCGTGGGCACCCCGGACATGATCGCCAAGGCCCTCAAGGAGTACATCGAGGCGGGGGTGGAGACCTTCATCCTCTCCGGCTGGCCCCACGTGGAGGAGGCCGGTATCTTCGGCCGGGAGATCATGCCCCTCCTCAAGGACACCGGGCCCGTCACCCTGGGGAAACCGGCGCCGGTTTTCGCCTGAGGCCCATGCCCCTTTCGGCCCCTCCGCCCCCCGAGTCCCAGAAGTGGGTGGATCTGGCGGAGAAGCTCAGCCGGGAGAAGACCGCCCTGGGGCTTGCGGCCAAGACGCTGGAGTTCCAGTAGGGCGCGGCCCCCTACCCCCGCCGCTCCACCCCGCCCGCGCCTTTCAGCAGGGACAGCACCCCCTCCCCCCCCAGGTTGAACAGGGCGTCCACCACGGCGAGGTGAGAGTCGAAGCCGGGCCGGCCCTGGCCGTAGGCGGGGTGGCGGAAGTCCTGAAAGACCACCTCGACCCCCGCCTCGTCGAAGTGCCTGAGCTCCAAGTATTCCTTGCCCGCCACCCCGGAGAGGTAGGCCGTGGCCCCCACCTTCTGGCAGATGTCGAGGAGGAGGGTGGTGGCTTTCCCCTGCGGTTCGAGGGAACTCGCCCGGATGACCCGTTTCTCCTCCATCCCCAGGGTCTTGAGAAAATAGGCGAGCATGCCGGCGAGGAAGCCGGTGAGGTCCTCGCCCGCCCCGGCGATGAGGCGCTCGAGGTCCTCGGCGCAGCGGGCGTAGTGGGGCCGCTTGCCGTAGGAGAGGGCCAGGGTGCGCAGGTGCTTGGCCTTCCAGGAGACGTTGGGGTTGATGCGGAGGTCCTGGATGGCGGCCGTCATGTGGCCCTTGGTGAGGACGGGGACGGTGAGCCAGTGGAGCCCGTTCGGGGTCCAGACCCGGTTGCGGTTGACGTAGCCGTTCTTCTCCATCTGGACGGTGTCGAGGAGGACGAAGAGGTCGGCGTGGAGGATCTTGTGAAAATACCCCAGCCAGGGGAGGTAGGCGGGTTGGTGGATGGCGACGATCATGCCCGCGATCCCCCGGTTGGGTTCTTGAAGAGCAGGCCCGCGAAAGTCAAATAATAAAATATATTCGTCTTCGCTATTTTACGGCCACAAGGGTTCCCGCCCGGGCACCGCACCCCGGCCCTAATACAGTCTCCGGGTGGTGGGATTTCCGGGGAAAAAACATCCCCCCTGGAGCCCCCGCCCATTATAGGCCTTTGGACATGACGGCGCGGCCATTTCTCAGGTGAACACGCGCAGGGGCCTGGTTTCGGGTAAGATGGAGCCGCGCCGCGAGTTCTCCCCTATCCCCCCGCCCCAAAAGGCGCCCGGGAGGCTGCATTAGGGTGTATCCGTGAACCGGGAAGCCTTCCTCCGCGCCCTTATGCCCCAGCTGAACTCCCTCTACAGCTTCGCCCGGTGGCTGACCCGCAACGGGGACGAGGCCGAGGACATCGTCCACGACGCCCTCTCCCGGGTGTTTTTGAACGGAAACTGCAACCTAGAGGGAGGAGAAATCCGAACTTATTTGTTTACAATCATTAGGAGGACCTTCATCAACCGGCTGCGGAGGGGCCGGTATGAGGCGACCTCGGCGGGCTATCCGGAGGACGACACCTCCATCGCCGCTCCTCCCGAGAGGGGGAGCTTTTCGGACCTTCCCCCGGAGTTGCTCCGGAAGGACCTGAACGAAGCCCTCGACCTCCTCCACCCGGACAGCCGCAGCGTGGTCCTCCTCGCGGATGTGGAAGGCTTCTCGGTCGAGGAGATCGCCCAGATCATGGAGATTCCCGCCGGGACGGTGAAGAGCAAGCTGTGGCGGGCGCACCAGGCCCTCCGCAAGCACCTGGGGGCCTATCAGGAGCCGAAGGGCGCATGAACCCCTACCCTGACGACAAAGGCCGCACCGGCGAGCCCGCGCCCCACGACGCGGAGATGTCCCGCTGCGTCCGCGCGCACGGCGAACGCCACGAGGCCCCCGAGCGCCTGGTGGACCACTTCCATCGCCTCGCCGAGACCGAGGGCCGGGAGAGCCGCCGACAGGTGCGCCGCATCTGGCAGGCCAGCTTCGTGGGCGCCATGGCCGCTTCCCTGACCCTCATGACGGGCATCTGGGCCGTGGACCGGCTGTGGGACACGAAGGACCCCTACGACGTCGTGGCCCAGGAGGCGAAGAACTTCAAGACCGCCGACTTCTTCCCGCAAGCCGTCCAGGACCGCATCGCGGCCCGGCAGAAAGCGCGGCTGGATCAGCTTTTCTCCTCCTTCAACAAGGACTTCCGCTACCAGCAGAAGATCGCCATCTCGGGTCAGGAGGAATTCGTCCTCGAGGGAGCCACCCTCCGGGAGGTGGAGGGCATGAAGGTCGCCCACGTCATCTACCGGACCGGCAACACCCACCTCCACCTCACCGTGGCCCCGGCCGAGGAGAACGCTGAATGGCCCGACGTCCTGCGCCGGGAAGGCTGGGTGGTGCTCAACCCCGCCTCCCCCCGCACCTACATGTGGCGCAAGGGCGCGTTCATCTACGCCCTGGTGGGTGATCTGCCCCTCGAGCGCTTCAAGGAGTTCTCCGCGGCCGTTTCCTCGGGAAGGTAGCGCGGCGGCGCATCCCCTCCGAACACCACGCCCCGGCGGATCGCCCCCACCGGGGCGATTTTTCTCCCTCCTTGACATCCTTCTCTCCCCGCCGTTACACAGCGGGTGGATGATCATTTAGACTTTGGCTTTATCGATTGGAACGACATCGGACCCGCTCCACTTCCGAAGGAGCCCAGAGGGAGAAAGACCATGCCGGTCCAGTTCCATTGGGCGCTGTGCTCGTTCAACGCTGGGGACGGCCACCACGCCAACCCCAAGGTGCCCGAGCGGCCCGCCACCCTGGAGTACATGACCCGCGTCACCCGGGCGGCGGAGGAAGCCGGGTGCGTCAACATCCTGGTGCCCACGGGCACCCACTGCGTGGATTCCTGGCAGACCGCCGCGGCCCTCGCCATGCTCACCCGGAAGATCAAGTTCCTCGTCGCCTTCCGTCCCGGCCTCATCGGGCCGGTGCTCGCCGCCCAGCAGGCGAACACCCTCGACTACCTCACCGGCGGCAGACTCTCCCTCAACGTCGTCTCGGGCGCGAACTCGGCCGACCTCAAGCGCTACGGCTTCCATGCCGTCCACGACGAGCGCTACGACATCACCGAGGAGTTCCTTGAGGTGGTCTGGCGCCTCTGGGAGGAGAAAGGGCCGGTCACCCACAAGAGCAAGTTCTACGACATCGAGGGCGCGCACATCTGGCCCCCCCGATACAGCAAGCCCCACCCGGACGTCTTCCTGGCGGGAAGCTCCGGCAGCGCCAAGCGGGTGGCCGCGCGCTACGGCGACGTGCACGTGTTCTTCGCCTACGAGACCGAGACGGTGGCCAAGGACATCCAGGAAGTCCGCCAGATGGCCGAGGCGCTTCCCCGGGAGCGGCCCCTGGAGTTCGGCGTGCGGCACTGCCTGTGCGTGCGGGAGTCCAAGGAGGAGGCCCGCCGGGCGGCGGAGAAGATGGCCGAGGAGAGCGAGATCGGCAACACCGCCACCTGGTCCGACTCGGTGCGGACGGGCGAATCCACCAGCCAGAGGCGAATCAACGAAATGGCCAAGCGGAACGCCTCCTACTGGCTCACCGACACCATCTACATGGGGATCAACAAGGTCCGGGGCGGAGGGGCCACGATGTTCGTGGGCACGCCCGACATGGTGGCCCGCCAGATCCGCGAGTACGTGGACGCCGGGGTGACCCATTTCATCATGCACGGGTACCCCTACCTCGAGGAGGCCGAGATCTTCGGGCGGGAGGTGCTCCCCCTCCTCAAGGACGTGGACCCGGTGATTTTGCCCGAACCCGCGGCGGCGGCCGCCCAGAGGTAAAAACCCGCCGCCGGCCCGGCTCTCCGGCAATGGACACGGCCCTGCGGTCTAGGGCCAGAGAATCCAAGCTCCCGCGGCTACCCAGGCACCGGGTGAGCGCCAGCCGGTTCATGCGGCGCGGGAGCGCCGAGGCGGCGGGAGATGGCCTGCGCCGTCTGGGTGACGGCCTCGATGTGCTCCTGCCAGCGTTGCTTGGTCATCCGCGCCGCCGGGGTGGAGGTGCTGATGGCCCCGGCCACGTTGCCGGCGGCGTTGAAGATGGGCGCCCCCACCCCAGTGACACCCTCGCGGAACTCTCCCCGGTTCACCGCGTAGCCCTGTTCCTTCGCCTTGGCGCACTCGCGGCGCAGGCGCTCCGGATCGATGATGGTGTGCGGGGTGAAGGGGGCGAGGCCCTGGCCGATCGCCTTCTCCAGACGAGCCGGATAGTGGCCGAGCATGGCTTTTCCGCTGGAGACGCAGTAGGCGGGGGCCGTCTCGCCCACACGGGTCTGGGCGATGATGGCCTGCCGGCTCTCGCACTTGTCCAGGTAGGTGATGTGGGTGTCCTCCAGGACGGTCAGGAGGACGTTCTCGTTGATGCGGTCGCGCAGGGCCTCCATCAAGGGCGCCGCCGCCTTGCGCAGCCCCAGGTCTTCGATTGCCTTGCAGCCCAGCTCGAACAGGCGGAGGCCGAGGAAGAACCGGCCGTTCTCGGAGTCCCGCCGCACCATCCCGATGGATTCCAGGGTGGCCATGAAGCGGGAGACGGTGCTCTTGGGCATCCTCAGCAACCGGGCGAACTCGTTGACCCCGATCGGGGCTCTCGCCTCCATGAGGACAGAGAGTATCCGGGCCGTCTTCTGCAACGATTGGTTCATGTCATGCTCCCACAGGTGGATCGCCGGCTCAAATCATCCGAGACAGCCCACCGCCTCATTCCGCGCCAAACGGAGGGGCCGTCCGGTGGTGTTTCAATTCACCCGCATTTTGGTGTCATTCCGAGGCCCAAAGGGCCGAAGAATCCCGGCGTCGGTCTTGCGTGATCCAAAAACCGAGATGCTTCGCTTCGGGGCCCCCAGGTGACTCCGTTGCCGGGGGGCCCCGAAGCACAGCATGACAGGGCGAATCCACTTCGAATTAGGGCACCCCGCGCCCCCGTTGACAGCAGTTTTCGCCTCGCGGTAATTATGGATGTCGTTTTTCCGGTTTCGGCCCGTTACCCGGTGCAACCGCGGCCCGTGTAAGATGAGGGAAATACGGGACGAGGCGGTTCAAGCTCATCCATTGGGGATTCCTTGCGGGGGGAACGGACGCGATGACCGTGACCTCCTCCTCCTCCTCCTCGGCGGCCGAGATTCTCCGAGAGGTCTTCGGTTCGGCCGAGTACGGCGTGCTCTTCCGCCTGTGGGACGGCACCGAGGTGCCGGTGGGGCGGGAGGTGTGCCTCCTGACGGTGACGTTCAGCTCCCCCGCCGCTTTCCTCCGCGTCTTCCGCAACCCCACCATGAACGGGTTCGCCGAGGCCTATTGCGACGGCGAGCTCGAGATGGAGGGCGACCTCATCCACGCCATGCGGGCGGCGGACGTCTTCGAGGAGATCCGGCTGCCGCTCCTCCGGCGCCTCGCGCTCGCCCTGAAGCTGAGGGAGGTCGCGGGATGAGCGCCTGGGACGTCATCGTGGCGGGCGGAGGCCCCGGCGGAAGCACGGCGGCCTGGCGGCTGGCCCGGGCGGGGAAGAGGGTCCTGGTCCTGGACGCCCAGAAGTTCCCCCGGGTGAAGCTCTGCGCCGGATGGGTCACCCGGAAGGTGATGGCCGACCTGGAGCTCGACCCGTCCTCCTATCCCCACACCCTCCAGCCCTTCGAGGCCGTCTACGTGAGCTGCGGGGGCGCGCTCCAGGAGACCCGCTGGAAGGAGCCCGCGAGCTACGGGATCATCCGGAAGGAGTTCGACACCTTCCTCCTGCGCCGCGCGGAGGCGGCGGGCGCCGAGGTCCGCGAGGGCGTCCGCGTGAAGTCCCTCGAAGCGGGGCGGGAGGGGGTGCGCGTCGGGGCGGACCAGGCCTACGAGGCCAAGGCGGTCGTGGGGGCGGGGGGCCACACCTGCCCCGTCGCCCGGAAGTTCGGCGGGGTGCGGGCGAGCGAGTCCGTCGTCCTCACCCAGGAGAGCGAGACCAGGGTGGGGGAGGAGGTGCTGCGCCGCACCGCCCCCCACTACGGGCTGCCCGAGCTCTTCGCCGAGCCGGACTTCAGGGGCTACGCCTGGTACTTCACCAAGGGGGATTTCCTCAACATCGGGGTCGGCTGCATCGGGAGGCGGCCGGGCGTCCACGAGCGCCTGGAGGCGCTGAGGGCGATGCTCCGCCGGAGCGGAAGGGTGCCCGCGGACCTCAAGCTCACCCCCTTCAAGGGCCACGCCTATGCGGTGCGCCGGCGCGCTCCCCGCCGGGTGGCGGGGGAGCGCTTCCTCCTGGTGGGCGACTCGGCCGGGCTGGCCCGGGACGTCAGCGGCGAGGGGATCGGGCCCGCGGTGCGCAGCGCCGCCGTCGCCGCCGAGGTCCTGGCGGAGTGGCTGGACGGGCGGGGCGAGCTGAGCGATTATGCCCGCCGGATCGAGGGATTGTACGGCTCCGGCGAGAGGGGCTTGACCAGCTGGCTGGCCAGCCTCCTGCCGGAGGGCGTGATCCGGGCGGTGGCCAAGGGGATATGCGGCAACGCCTGGCTCCGCCGGAAGGTGGTGCTCGAAGGGGCGTTCGGCATCGGCTGAACTTTCGTCCCGCACGGGAGGGGCAGATCATGGCGCAGGCGCACACCAAGGAATTCGACGCCGAGGCGATCTCCCGCCACTACGATCTCTCCAACGAGTTCTACGAAGCTTTCCTCTGCGCGAACATGTCCTACACCTGCGCCTACTACCGGACGCCGGATGGCGGCCTCGCCCAGGCGCAGCGGGACAAGATGGACCTCGTCTGCCGCAAGCTCCGCCTCTCGCCCGGCGAGGACTACCTCGACATCGGGTGCGGCTGGGGCAGCCTCGCCATCTGGGCCGCCAAGCACTACGGGGTGAACGCCTCGGCCTTCACCCTCTCTCGCGCGCAGGCCGAGTACGGCCAGGCGTGGGCCCGCCGCGAGGGCGTCGAGAGCCGCTGCCGCATCTACCACATGGACTACCGGGACTTCCCCCGCGACCGCACCTTCTCGAAGATCTCCGCCATCGGCATCATCGAGCACGTGGGGATCGCGAACTACCCCATGTTCTTCTCCTCGGTGCGGGATCGGCTGCGCGACGGGGGGCTCTTCCTCAACCACGGGATCACGGCCAACAAGTTCTGGAAGCACACGAGCCAGACGGACTTCCTGCTCAAGTACGTCTTCCCGAACGTCGAGCTGGACAACATCACCCACATGATGGACGCGATGGAGCGGCAGGGGTGGGAGATCCTGGACGTCGAGAGCCTGCGCCTCCACTACGCTCGCACCTGCCGGCACTGGTTCGAGCGGCTGGAGGCCAACGCGGACCGCATCCGGGGGCTCGTGGGGGAGAAGAACTACCGCGTCTACCGCATCTGGCTCGCCTGCTCCTCGGGGTCCTTCTATTCGGGCTCCCTCGGCCTCTACCAGGTGCTGATGCAGAAGTACCAGGTCAGCCGCCGCTTCGGCCCCCCCGCGACGCGCGAGGACGTGTACGCGCCCTTCCTCGACGCGGACCGGCGCTAGCGGCGGCGCCTCCGGGGCGTCTTCCGGGAAAGGGGACCGCATTTTCCTCTCGGCCTGGTTCTGCCCCGGCCCCTACCTCCAGAGCGGGTGGGGAGGGTACCTCCGCCGCCTCCCCGTCCTCCCCTGGCGGCGGGAGCGCTGGACCACCCCCGACGGCGATTTCCTGGACCTTGATTTCCTCGATCCCCAAAACCCCGGGGCGCCCACCCTCCTGATCCTGCATGGGATGGAGGGCTCCTCCCGCTCCCACTACGTCCAGGGGCTGGCGGGCGAGGCCGCCCGGCGGGGCTGGCGGGCGGCGGCCCTCAACTTCCGCTCCTGCAGCGGCGAGATGAACCTGCGGCCCCGCTTCTACCACAGCGGGGAGACGGGGGATCTCGATTTCGTCGCCGCCCGGCTGATCGAGCGCCTGGAGGGGCCCCTCCTGCTGGCGGGGTTCTCCCTGGGCGGGAATGTGCTCCTCAAGTGGCTCGGGGAACAGGGCGAGGGGGTTCCCGCGGCGGTCCGGGGCGCAGCCGCGGTCTCGGTCCCCTTCGCCCCCGGGGAGTGCGCGCGGCGCCTGGATTCGCCCGGCGGGGCGCCCTTCCGGTGGAACCTTCTGTCCTCCCTTCGGGCCAAGTGCCGCCGCGTCGCTCGCCGCCACCCGGGCCTGCTGGACCCCGAGCGGGTGCTGCGCATCCGGACGATCGCCGAGATGGACCGCTGGTACACGGCGCCCCTGCACGGGTTCACCGACGAGGAGGACTACTACGCCCGCTCGAGCTGCCTGAAGTACCTGCCGGCCATCCGGGTTCCCGCGCTCCTCCTGAGCGCGGCGGACGACCCCATCGTCCCGGCCGCGTGCTTTCCCCACGCGGCGGTGCGGGGCTCGGCCTGGCTCCGGGGCGAGCTTCTGCCGGCCGGCGGGCACGTGGGCTTCGTGGGGGGGACGAACCCCCTCGCGCCCGAATTCTGGGGCGAGCGGAGGGCGGCCGGCTTTCTGGCGGGCTGCGCGGGGGAAGCGGAGGGCTAGGCGAGCGCCTTGCGCACGTGGGCGCAGACCTCTCCGCTGAACAGCATCCGGGCGTGGCCGAGGTTCTCGACGGCGATGTTGGTGACGCCGGGCGCCTCCCAGCGGGCGGAGGCGTTGGGGACCACCAGCTCGTCGAAGTCCGAGGCGATGGCCCAGGCCTCCACCCCGGGCGGGAGGCCCGCCTCGTTCAGGGCGCGGATGAGCTCCCCGCCCGGCCGCAGCTGCCGCCCCGCCGGGAGTATCGAGAAGCGCCAGAGCTCGCTCCCGCCGTGGGGGGCGCCCAGGGTCACGAGCCGCCGGATGCGGTGGCTCCCCTCGTACATCTGCATGCAGCGCCGGGCGACGAGGCCGCCCAGGCTGTGGGCGGCCACGTCGAAGTCCTCGTGGCCGCGCTCCCGGCGGAGCCCCTCGGCGAAGTCGTGCAGTTGGCGGGCGTAGCCCTCGACGGATTCCCTGAGCGGCCCGTAGGTGAAGAGGTGAACGGTCTTCCCGTGGCGCCGCAGCCGCAGGGCCAGGGGCCACATGGCGAGCCCCCGCATCCCCATCCCGTGGACGAGGATCACCGGCCGGCCCGCGGTGGGAGCGGGGGGAAACGGGTCCGCCTTCTGGCTCCCCTCGGCGCCGGGCGAGGGCGCCCAGCGGTTCCAGGCCCGCCGGGCGAGGCCGATGGCGAGGTCCGCCGCCGTCAGGATGAGCATGAGGGCGTGGCAGAGCATCTCGGCCAGGATGGGGAGGATGAGCCGGGGGGGGAACTCCCAGAGGCTGTGCTCCTCGCCCCGGCGCTTGGCCTCCTCGTACCAGCGGATGGAATAGGTGAGGGCGTGGAAGAGGACGAACAGGAACAGGGCGAGGTAAAGGATTAGCTCGATCAGCCACATGGCGCTGTCCTCCCCGGATGGCGCGGACGGGCGGAGCGGGACGGGGCGGGGGCCGCCCGGGAGTCCTAGGATACCGGGGATGGGGAGCGGGGGGAAGGGGGTCAGCCCAGCCGCCGGAAGCTCCGGGCCCGCGACTGCTCCGCCCGCGAGAAGGCGCAGGCGATGAGCCGGTCCAGCATGGCGGGGTAGGAGATGCCCGCCGCCTGGATCATCTTGGGGTAGCCGCTCAGCGGGGTGAAGCCGGGCAGGGTGTTCACCTCGTTGATGTAGACCTCGCCCGTCCGCTCGCGGAAGAAGAAATCCGCCCGGGCCAGGCCCGAGCAGCCCAGGGCGAGGAAGGCCGTCCGGGCATGGGCGCGGATGCGCTCCGCCACGCTCCCGTCCAGGGGGGCGGGTATGAGGATCTCCGTCAGGCCGGGGGTGTACTTGGCTTGATAGTCGTACCATCCCCCCGGCCGGGGCCGGATTTCGGCCAGGGGGCTGGCCAGGAGTTCCCCGACCGAGGGGCCCTCCAGGACCGAGCATTCGACTTCGCGTCCCTGGGCCTCCTCCTCGACGAGCACCTTCACGTCGTACCCCATGGCGTCCGTGATGGCCCTCTCCAGGCGGCCTTCGTCCTCCACCCGGTGGACGCCCACGCTGCTCCCCAGGGAGGCGGGCTTCACGAAGACGGGGAAGGTGAACCGCGCGCGGGCCTCCGTGAGCACTCCGCCCCGGTCGGCCTCCCAGCGGCCCTTGGTGACCGTGAGGGTGGGGAGGACGGGGAGGCCCGCCGCCCGCAGGACGGCCTTGGTCATCCCCTTGTCCATCGAGACCGCCGAGGCGGTGCAGCCTGAGCCCACGAAGGGGATGTCGGCGAGCTCCAAGAGGCCCTGGAGGGTGCCGTCCTCCCCGAAGGTGCCGTGGATCATGGGGAAGAAGGCGTCCACCCGGTCGGCCACGCCGCCGCCCTCGGCCCAGAGGAGCCGCGGGTTCCCGGGGGCGGGGGGGAGGAGCACCTCGCGGCCCTCTCCCTCGGACGCCTTGGGCGCGGGAAGGAGGAGCCAGCGGCCCTCCCGGCTCACCAGGAGGGGCAGGATCTCATGGCGCCCCGGGTCGAGGGCCCCCATGACCGAGCGCCCGGAGTCGAGGCTCACCTCGTGCTCGGCGGAGCGGCCGCCGAAGATCACGCAAATCCGTCGCTTGTCGCCCGCCATGGCCTGGCTGTTTCCTTCGGGGCGGGGAGGGGCGGTCAGCGGATGAGCTGGGAGAGGGCCTTGAAGTCCTCGGTCCCGGCCACGCGCAGGAGGTCGAAGAGGGCCTGCTCGGCCGTGGTGGGCACCGCGCCGGCCCGCTCCAGGGCCGCGAGGCCCGTGCGCCAGTTGAGCTTGGAGCGGGAGCAGAGGGCGTCCGCCACGGCGTGGACGATGAAGCCCCTCTCCAGGAGGTCGAGGGCGGTCTGGTAGCAGCAGACGTGGGTCTCGGCCCCGGTGAGGAGCACCTTGCTCCGGCGGAGGGACTTGAGCCGTTCCAGGAAGCCCTCGGCCCCGCAGCAGCTGAAGGACATCTTGGCCATCGGGGCGGCGCCGGGGGGGAGGGCGCCCGCCACCTCGCTCACGGTCGCGCCGAGGCCCTTGGGGTACTGCTCGGTGACGACCACCGGGAAGGCGAGCCGCTTGGCGGCCTCGATGAGGGCCTGGACGCGGCCGATGAGCTGGACCCGCACCTCCTCCTTCATGGCGGCCATGAGGCGCTCCTGGACGTCCACGACGAGGAGGACGGTCTCCTCCGGCCTCAGGCGGAAGGCTTGGATGCCGCTCATGGGGACCTCCGGAGACGCCGGGCAGGCGTGGCTAGGGGGTATCACAGGGCAGGCGGGGGGTCAACGCCTTGATCGCGCCGGAGGGGTGGGATAGCATCCGCCTTGCAGCGTCCCAAACCCTCCCGAGGCGCTCCCGCGCGCCGCTCGTCCGTTTCTCGAGTGCGGCTCTCTCGAGTTAGGAAAGGGGAAGTCCGATGGCCGGCAAGGCGAAGGTGGTTCTCACCGATTACGTCTGGGAATCGCTCGACGTCGAGAAGAAGACCCTCGAGGGCGTGGCGGACCTGGTGGCGCTCCAGGCCAAGAAGCCCGAGGAATTCATCGCCCAGGCGGAGGACTGCGACGCCCTCCTGAACACCTACGCCGGGCCCATCACCGCCGAGGTCATGGCCCGGATGCCCAAGTGCAGGATCATCGCCCGCTACGGCATCGGGGTGGACACCATCGACCTAGACGCCGCCACGAAGGCCGGCATCATCGTCACCAACAACCCCACCTACTGCATCGAGGAGGTGGCCGAGCACACCCTGGCCCTCCTCATCTCCTGCGCCCGCAAGGTGCCCCTCTACGACCGCCTGGTCCGGGCCGGGCGCTGGGAGGTGCCCCCCGGCAAGCCCAAGTTCCGCCTGGCGGGGCGCGCCCTGGGGCTCGTGGGCTTCGGGA
>JBBTDR010000310.1:0-4706 GCA_038042665.1 Nitrospinota bacterium | reverse complement strand
GTCCGGCCCGCCTGGGGCATGATCACCGCCCCCCCGCCCCCGCCCGGCAGGCGAACTCTCGGGCGGGCGGGGTCGCCGATGGAGCTGACGTTCACCCGCCCGGACTTGTCGAGCTGGGCGGCGCCCAGGAAGGCGAGGTCCACCCCGCCGCGCGCGAAGAGGTCGTAGGTGTCGGCGTTCGAGAAGAGGGCGGCGGCGCCGTGGCAGAGCTCCGGGTCGTTCGTGCTGCGGGGCATGAAGCGGGGGCGGGGGGCCACCGCCCCGGCCACCTCCAGGAGCACCAGGCGCGGGGCGTGGAGCCTCTGGGCGAGGAAGATGGCCACCATGGGGAGGGGGGAATTCACCCCGTGGAAGACGCGCTCGCCGTCGCGGATCTCCCGGGCGAGGCAGACCGCCATCTGGTCCCCCGCCCGGCGCAGGGTCTCGGGGAGGGAGGAGGGGCGGAGGCTCATCGGAGGGGAGCTTCGGCGGCGGTCTCGCGCAGGTAGCGGGCGAGGCCCTCGGGGGTCCCCGAGAGCTCCAGGTAGCGGCGCATCCCCGGCTCGTCCACCCCGTAGTGGGGATGGCAGCTGCACGGCCAGGCCCCGCCCGGGGCCTCCACCACGGCCCGGACGAGGAAGCCCGGGATGGCGGTCATCCCGGGGTCGCGGGCGATCTCCTCCCCCGGGACGATCTCCTCGGCGGTCAGGATCACCCCCTGGGAGGCCGCCCGGGTCATCTCGGTGTCGAAGTGGCGGTTGCCCAGGATCCAGGCGTCCCCCTCGGCGTCGGCCTTCTGGACGTGGACGAGCGCCCAGGCGGGCCGCAGGGCGGGGACCGCGAACAGGGTCTCCCCCGTGTAGGGGTCTTCGATCGGGAGGATGCCGCTGCGCTCGGGGATGTCGCTCCCCTGGAAGCCCCGGATGGGCTGGAAGGGAATCCCGTAGGCCGCGGCCCGCAGCCCCGCCAGGACGCTGGGTCAGGCGTGCTCGGTGAGTCCCGTCAGGCCCTGCTCGATGGCCCGGCGGTAGTTGGGCGCGAGGCCGTAGCCGGCCTCGAAGGTGACGATCCCGCTGTAGAGCCGCTCGAGGGCGCCCGCCGCGCACAGCAGGTCGGCGTCGTAGCCGGGGGAGGGCTTGATGAGCTTGAGGCCCCTCCTGCCCTGGCGGGCCAGCTCCCGCAGGAGGGCGGCGGGGGTGCGGTGGAGGAGGCTCCCGCCCGTGCTGATGGCGTCCCCGTCCTTCACCAGGCCGACCGCTTCGGAGAGGGACATCCGCTTGTCCATGCCTTCCTCATTTGCGATTTTAGGGCTACCCATCTCCCCCGGAGCCGCCGCGCGGGGCCCTAAGAGGCCATTCTAGCAGAAGTTGGGTGGGGTCCGGTTTCTCCCCGGCGGAGGAGGGCGGATCGGTTGGCTTGAAGGGGGGAATGAGTCATATAATCCGGTGCGGTACAGTCATCGGGGGGAGACCGCCGTTGCCCTGGGGGGGAAGGTGCTCCTCCCGGCCTCCGGGTTTGGGATGAAAGGGAGGGAGGATGCCCCGGATTTCCCTGATTGAGCCCGCCCAGGCGGAGGGCTCGGCCAAGCGGGTCATGGAAGGCCTGCAGAAGCAGTACGGGGTGGTGATCGACCCCGTGAAGGCGATCGCCCACAAGCCTGAGCTGCTGCGCTCCCTCCTCAGCCTGACGGCGGTGGCGGACGGCCCGGGCGAGATCGACCCCGGCTTCAAGGAGATTCTCAACGTCCGGGCCTCGATCCTGAACGGCTGCCACTTCTGCACCCAGATGCACTCGAACATGGCCCGGGCGCATAAGGTGCCCGCGGACAAGCTCCAGGGGGCCAAGGAAGGCTCCGCCAGCGCCGCCTTCGACGAGAAGGAGAAGGCGGCCCTGCGGCTGTGCGAGGAGAGCACCCGCAACGTGAAGGTCTCGGACGCGGCCTTTGAGGGGCTCAAGGCCCACTACTCCGAGGCCGCGATCGTCGAGCTGCTGGGCGTGGTCGGGGCCATCAATATGTGGAACCGCCTGATGGTGGCGCTGGGCTTCTAGCGCCTCGCCTCGGGCCTGTCTTCTCTTTTCGTTTGGCGAAGCCGCCGCCTCGGGTGCGCGAAATGCCGGATCGGCCGGACATCTCCTCCAACCCCGCTCCCGGGGAGGGCAGCCGCCCCCGCGAGCGCGGGTGGGACACGGCCAGCATGGGCCGCCGCCTGCGCTCCTCGCGCCTGAGCGTCGGGCTCTGCGTCGCGGTGGCCCTGGCCGTTGGGGTGGGCGGCTACCTCTGGTGGCGCTACCTCCAGACCTACGAAGCCACCGATAACGCCTACGTCCACGTCACCGTCTCCCCCGTGAGCGCGCGCGTCTCCGGCATGGTCCAGGAGGTGCTGGTCGAGGACAACCAGGCGGTCAACAAGGGCGACCTCCTCGTCCGCCTGGACCCGGCCCTCTACCGGGTCGCGGTCGAGAGCGCCGAGGCCGAGGTGGCCATGGCGCGCGCCCGCTTCGAGTCGAGCAAGCTCACCGCCGCCTACTCGTCGGGCCGGGTGGCCCCCATGGTCGACGAGGCCCGCGCCCGGCTCGCCCGGGTGGTCCAGACCCTCGGCTCCGAGGAGTCCCTGCTGAAGCAGCGGGTGAACGAGACCCAGGCCGCCGCCGCGAGCCTCGCCCGGGCGCGGGACGAGCTGGCGCGGAAGCGGAAACTCCACCAGGAGAAAGTGGTCTCGGACGATCTCCTCGAGCAGGCCCTGGCCGCCTTCGGGGTGGCCGACGCCCAGCACAAGGCCTCCATCGACGCCCAGCGTGTGCAGGAGCAGAAAGTCGCCGCCCTGAAGCAGCAGGGGAAGGAGCTCGAGGCCTCCATCTCCGTCGTCCAGCAGGAGGAGCTCTCGGCCCAGGGCAAGTCCGCCGACGCGGAGTCCCTCGAGGCCCAGCTCAAGCAGGCCGAGGCCAAGCTCCGCGAGGCCCGCCTGCGCCTCTCCTACACCGACGTCCGCGCGCCCGAGTCGGGCTACGTCAACAAGAAATCCGTGGAGGCGGGCACCAACATCGAGCCGGGCCGCCCCCTCATGATGGTCGTCCCCCTGCACAAGGTGTACGTCCAGGCGAATTTCAAGGAGAGCCAGCTCGACAACATCCGCCTGGGCCAGCGCGCCACCATCACGGCGGGCGCCTACCCGGACCGGCCCTACCGCGGGCGGGTGGACAGCATCTTCTCCGGCACGGGGGATTACTTTTCCCTCCTGCCCGCCGAGAACGCCACGGGCAACTGGGTGAAGGTGACCCGGCGCATCCCGGTGAAGATCGTCCTCGATGTCTCCCCCTCACCCCAGCATCCCCTCCTCGCGGGCATGTCGGCCCAGGTCCACGTGGACATCCGCGACCAGAGCGGGAACCGCCTGCTCGCCTTCCCGGGCCGGGTGCAGAAGGGCCCCGACGGCGGGCAGTGAGCGCCTCCTTGGAGCCTTCCCAGCGGGCGGCGGACGAAGCTCCCGAGGCCAGCGCGGCCTCCCGGGCCCTGATCACCCTGGCCGTCATCAGCGGCGCGTTCATCTCGGTGATGGACGTGAACGTCGTGAACGTCTCCCTGCCCCACATGCGGGGGACCTTCGGGGCGGACCTCACCTCCATCACCTGGGTGGCGGCCAGCTACGGCATCACCCAGATCGTGCTGATCGCCATGTCCGGGTGGTGGAGCACCGTCCTGGGCCGCAAGCGCTTCTACCTGGCCTCCTACGTGCTGTTCACCGTGGGCTCCGTCCTCGCGGGCACCTCCAGCACTTTCACCGAGATGATCATCTACCGCGTGATCCAGGGGATGGGCGGCGGGCCGCTCATCCCCATCGCCCAGGCCATCCTGCGGGAGACCTACCCCCCCCGCTATCAGGGGATGGCGATGGCCTTCTTCGGCATGGGGGTGGTCGTCGCCCCCGCGATCGGGCCCGTGCTGGGCGGCTGGCTCACGGATGAGTACGGCTGGCCCTGGGTGTTCTACATCAACGTGCCCTTCAGCCTGGGGGGGATGGTGCTGGTTCACCTCTTCGTGCACGACCCCCCCTATCTCAAGCGGGGCATCAAGCAGGTGGACTGGGGTGGCATCATATTCCTGGCGGTCGGCTTGATCGGCCTCCAGGTCGTGCTGGAGCGCGGCCAGGTGGAGAACTGGTTCGAGTCGAACCTCATCACCGGCTGGGCCGTCGCCACGGTGGTGGCGGTGGCGATCCTGGTGTTCTGGGAGCTGCGCGCCCCCGAGCCCATCGTGGACATCCGGATCATGCGCAATGTTCCCCTGAGTGTATGCTCGGTCATCAGCCTCGTTTTCGGGCTCGCCTTGTTCGGCTCCACCTTCGTCCTGCCCCAGTTCCTCCAGCACCTCTTGCACTACACGGCCTATGACGCGGGGATGGTGCTCCTGCCCCGGGGGGTCGCCTTGTTCCTTGTTCTGCCGATCGTGGGGAGGCTGTACAACTTCGTGGACCCGCGCTTTCTCCTCTCCTTGGGCACGGCCTCCATCCTGTACTCTTTCTATCTGCTCTCCCATCTCTCCCTGGACGCCGGTTTCTGGAACCTGGTGGAGCCTCTCGTCTTCATGGGGGTGGGGATGCCCCTCATATTCGTCACCCTCGCGACCGTTGCGCTGGGCAGCGTGCGGCCCGCCGAGGCGACGGCCGCCTCCGCCATCTTCAACCTCTTCCGCCGGGCGGAACGGGCCTTCCTCTGCGGTTGAGACCTGT
>JBBTDR010000309.1:0-5799 GCA_038042665.1 Nitrospinota bacterium | reverse complement strand
GCGATCCGATTTACTGAATCTCTATCTGCCTATCTGCAGCGCAACGTCCATGCGGGAGAGCCGCTCCGCCGGAGCAGGAAGCTCCCTCCCTCCGCCGGCCGTCTTTTTCCTCTTGAGAATAAATTTGCAAATATATTCAGCATGTGCTAATGTACCGCCACCATCCGCTTGCACGGTGCAAGCGGTAGTCCACAGGCGGCGCATGACGTCCTTGGGGGCGCGGCGCCGCCTAAATGTTTCAGGAGAAGCAGAGTGACACAAGGTACAGTGAAGTGGTTCAACGACGCCAAGGGCTTCGGCTTCATCACCCGCGAGGGGGGGGACGACGTGTTCGTCCACTTCTCGGCCATCCAGGGAGACGGCTTCAAGTCCCTCCAGGAGGGTGACAAGGTGGAGTTCGATGTCGCCAGCGGCCCCAAGGGCCCGCAGGCGGCGAACGTGCGGAGAGCCCAAGCCTAGGGCGGCAAGCTCCTCCACGAAGCAAAACGCGGCGGCCGGTAGACGGGCCGCCGCTTTTTTTGCGCGTGGATTCCGGCGGATGCCTAGAACTGGATGAGGGAGGTGATGGGGAAGCGCTTCAGGCGCTCGCGCCCGTTCAAGAAGCCCAGCTCGATGAAGAAGGCCATCCCGGCCACCTCCCCCCCCAGCCGCTCGACCAGGGAGGCGCAGGCCTCGGCCGTGCCGCCGGTGGCCAGCAGGTCGTCCGCCACGAGCACCCGCATGCCGGGCTGGATGGCGTCCTGGTGCATCTCGAGGGCGTCGGTGCCGTACTCGAGCTGGTAGCTCACCTGCTCCTTCTTCCAGGGGAGCTTGCCGGGCTTGCGCACCAGGACGAAGCCCGCGCCCAGCTTGTAGGCGAGCGGCGAGGCGATGATGAAGCCCCGGGCCTCGGCCCCGACGACGACGTCGATCCCCTGCCCCACGAAGCTGTCGGAGAGCAGGTCCACCGCCAGCTGGAAGGCGCGCGGGTTCTGGAGCATGGGGGTGATGTCCTTGAAGATGATGCCTTCCTTGGGGAAGTTGGGCACGTCGCGGATGTGGGCGAGCAGGTCCTGAATGCCGTCCATCTCTGTCCTCATGGCGGGGAACCGGGCCACCGGCTACGGCAGGTAGGATAGCGGATCTTGGGGCACCGTGCGATGGCGGATCTCGAAGTGGAGCTGGGCCTGGTCCACGT
Source organism: Nitrospinota bacterium (assembly GCA_038042665.1). Taxonomy (GTDB): domain Bacteria; phylum UBA8248; class UBA8248; order UBA8248; family UBA8248; genus 2-12-FULL-69-37. Next base: position 4,622 of record JBBTDR010000309.1, on the reverse strand, counting down.
TGCCCGTCCGCCCCACCCGGGCGATGAGGCGGCCCCCCTCGACGACGTCCCCCTTCTTCACCAGGTTCTCGGCGTTGTGGGCGTAGATGGAGTGAAATTCCCCCTCCGCGTGGCGGATGATGATGGTCCTCCCGTAGCCTCCGGGCCCCCAGTCGCTGAAGATGACCTGGCCCGGCGCCGTGGCCCGGACGGGGGCCTCGGGCGGGGCGCCGATCACGATGCCGTCGTACTTCATCCCGTTCTGGGAGCCGAACCTGTGGAGCACTTTCCCCTCGGCCGGCCACTCGAAGCGCACGGAGGCGCGCCTGGGCGGCCCGCCCCGCTTCGGGGGCTCCACGGCCTCGGCCCAGCGGGGCCGCTCCTTGGGGGCCGCCGGGCCGCCGCGGGCGGGGACCGCCAGCGCCCGGGCGGCGCGGGGGATGAACAGCCGCTTCCCGGCCAGGAGGCGGTCGGGATTCCCGATGCCGTTCAGGACGGCGATCTCCTCCACGTCCACCCCGTAGGCGCGCGAGATCTTCCAGAGCGTCTGGCCCGGCTCGACGACGTGATAGACGCCCCCCTTCGCGTCCTTCGCCGGCGCGGGCGGCCCGGAGGAAACCCCGAGCCAGGAGCAGCCGCCCAGCCCCGCCCCCGCGAGGAGGAGCGCGAGGAGGGCCCCCCTCCCCCGCCCGCCGCGCCTAGCCATGGAGCGCGAGCCTCACGGCTTCCTCGGCGCTCCCGGCCAGGAGCACGCCCGCCGGGCTCTCCCGGCGGCCCAGGGCGATGACCCTGCGCCCGAGCTTGAGCCCGAGGGCGATCTCGGAGAGGGTGCCGTGGGAGCCTTCCAGGGCGATGAGGGCGTGGGCGGTGGCCGCGATGATGGCGTTGCGGGCGTGGCCCATGCCGGTGCACACCGGGAGATCGATGTGGGGGTTGGCGGAGGCGGGGTCGTAGCCGGGGAAGATGCCGAGGGTGAGGCCCCCTGCCCCCTTCGCCCCGCGCGAGGCGGCCTCCATCACCCCGCCCAACCCCCCGCACACCAGCACGGCGCCGCTGCGGGCGAGGTGGCGGCCCACCTCCTCGGCCAGGGCAGCGGTCCGGGCGTCCGGGGCCGAGCCTCCGATGACGGCAATCAGGGGCTGCACGCGCCGGCATTCCTCGGGGCGGAGGCGATGCGGGGGGCGGTCATCCAAACACTTGTATTTTCAACACTCCGGCCGCCGGGTCAAGTGCCCTCCTTCGCGACCCGCCGCCTTTCACCCCCGTTTTGGCCTGCATTTGGCCCCCAGGGGGTGCCCGGAACCGGCCTGCTCCGCCCGCGCAGCCCTGGACAGCCCCGGGCGGCAGCACCCCCCAAAGGCCCTTCAAGCGGAAGATGGGCCTCGCCGGGGTTGCGGCGGCCCGGTTTTTATGATTACATGAGTGTTGTCATAAGGCCGTGCACAGCTCATGAGGGGGGTGGCGAAATGATGGACGCGTTCAATTCCGAGACCGCCCGCACGCTCACCGGCCTGAGTCACCGCCAGCTCGACTATTGGGACCGGACCCATCTCGTGAAGCCCTCCGTGCGGGAGGCCTCCGGCCGGGGCTCCGCGCGCCTCTACTCCTTCGCCGACCTGGTGCAGCTGCGCGTGGTGAAAGCCCTCCGGGACCACGGCTTGAGCCTCCAGAAAATCCGCCGGAGCCTGAACTACCTCAGGCGGCACATGCCCGACATCGAAACGCCGCTCGCCAATCTCCGGTTCATCACGGACGGCGAGACCCTTTTCGTCCTCGCGAGAGACAGGAAGACCTGGCTCGACACCCTCAAGCACGGCCAGACCGTGTTCGCCGTGGTCGCCCTGGGGAAGCTTGCACAGGAGGTGAAGGGGGAGATCCGGGGCCTGTCGCACCGGCGGCGCTACTCCGTCAAAGCCGGGGGACGGCCTTTCGAGGTGTTCCTGGAGCCGGACCTGGAGGACGGGGGGTTCATCGCCGAGTGCCCGGCGCTTCCGGGGTGCGTCTCCCAGGGCGACACCACCGCGGAGGCCCTTTCCATGATCGCGGACGCCATCGAGGGACGGCTGGAGATTGAAACGCAGAAACCGCGCAAGCGCCGGTCTGCATAACCTCCGTCCCGAAAGGGTGGTCCGCGCCGCGCCTTTCTCTCCGGGGGCTCCATCGGGAGGAGCCGTGGACGAAAATGACAGAGTTGAATGGTCTGCGGACTCAGTTTATAAAAACCTGTGCGATTGCTTCAGTCGCAAGCCCGGAGCGCTGTGCCTCACTGAAACGGAATTTAAAGCCTCCCAAGAGGAGTATCTTTGTCGCGCAGTCTCCATAGGCGAGCATTCCAATCCCAAGAGGCCGCCTAGAAGGCCATACCAGAGAAAAAACCGGAAAACGATTTTCGAGAAATACGAAAAGATCGTAGGCCCGAGCGTGTATGGCCCCCGCGAAGATTTCATGATGGAGCTACACAGAAAAGCCTTCGCGTGGATTGTCTTGAAGGGCGAAAGCGAAGCCCTTGGCCTAAGAAAGCAAACAGTAATCATCCTCCGAAATAGATATCCGTTCCTCCCTCAGACGGAGCGGGAAAATCTGCAAGGGGATCTCACAGAAAATTCTATTTGCCAGGCTTGCGTTGAACTTGCCGAGGAACTGGGCATGTCGCCTGACAAAGCCGATGAAATCAGAATTTTGGTGTCGCCATCCCAAGCGGTTCGGTCCTCTTCCCCTCCATCCTGGGCCGCACAGCTCAAGCGCTTCCACAAAACCGGAAAGGTCCTCACGAAAACCGGGCGAGAGGTTGGACCGGGATTGCCTCCCAGGAAGAAGATGCCTACTATCCAAGGGCAGCGCCGAACGAAGAAGCCCTCCGTGTAGCAGTTACTCAGCATCTCCCACACATATTTGAATTTCCTTCTATTTAAGGCGCGCATTTCGCTTAAGGCGCATCACCTTTTCCGTTCGTATATTTTAGGACGGCAGCAGTCGCAGACGTCATCGAGTGGAGGCTCGAAGTTGAGACGCAAGCACGGCGCCAGTCTGCATAACCTCCGTCCCGAAAGGGTGGTCCGCGCCTTCGAGCGGGCCGGATGGGCCGTCGAGAGGCAGCGGGGGAGCCACGTCCACCTGAGCCGGCCGGGCAACCCGAACCTCCTCTCGGTGCCGGTCCACAAGGGAAAGCCCGTCAAGATTGGGCTGCTGAAGAAGCTCCTCGCTTTGGCGGGGTTGAGCCTAGAGGATTTCCTGGTACTCTACCGGTGACTCCCTGCTTTCCGGCTGGCCGTGTGTGACAGCGGTGGAGGTTGTGGGCGGACAAGGAACCTGTCCCGCCGTGGGAGTGGCGGAGGCGGAGGGTTGAGAAATGACCATCGAGCAACGCCTGGAGAGGCTAGAACGGCAGAATAGGCATCTAAAGAACGTTTTGTATGCGGTGGTGCTGTCAGGTTTGTCGCTCTTCATTATGGGGCAGACGCGCCAAGGGAGAGATGTTGAGTTCAGGACTATTACAGCGAAAAAGATTTTTGTGGAAGATGAAAACGGGAAGACAGGGATAATTTTATTTTCGTCTCCCATACTAGGTGGATCCATAGGAATAAGCAACCCCGACGAGAAACTATTGGCCGCCATAGGTGTCCACGATGATGGAAAACATGGAGCAATTTCCACATACAACGCTGACGGGAGGTTGCTAGTTGTTCTTGGCGCTAGCCCATCCGGGGGTGGTGTAATTACTACCTATGATGGCAGCGGGAAGAAAACGATCCACATTGGTCCCCGTATAGATACCGGGGAACCAGTTATCGCGGTTTTAAACCGTGCTGGAAATGTCCGTGCATTTTGGCCTTTAAAGTAACTCCACCCCCCGTGGTCCTTGCCTCCTCCGCCCGGCGGACATAGCGCCGCAGGATATCCATCCTTGCCTCGAAAAAAGAGACGTGATTCTCAAGGAACACGGGCCTTTGTAAGTGGCCGGGGCGGGCGGATTCGAGCCCCGGCCTCCTTGGCAGTGCGCGCGGCGGCGCCCGGCCCCGTCAGAGATGGGGCATGCCGATCCACCTTCCTTCCGCGGCGCTGCGCTGGCAGGCCTCCGCGAGCTGGACATCCCGGATTCCGGCCTTGAGGTCAGCGTAAAACGGCGCACCGGCGACCACGTGGCGGATGAAGCCCTCCCAGCCAAAGCGGTAGGGATTCTTGTAGGGAGCGGCGTCCGGCACTTCCTGCCAGCCGTCGCGGTAATCCACAGCGACATGCATGGTGTCGGCGTCGCGGCCCATGAGGAAGCCACGGACCGCCGGCGTGCCGCCCGCCGCCTGCTTCCAGCACTGGCGCAGGCCGGCGACCGCCGAGCCATCAATCCCGTCCACCTGGAAGGTGACCAGGTCGTCGCGCCGCACCCGGGTGGACCAGGAGCTGAGGATCGTGCCGCGCGCGCCGCTCTCCATCTCGATCAGCGTGTGCACGTTGTCCTCGACGTCGGCGCCGAAGCGCCCGCCGTCCTCACCGGCGCGCTCGGTTTGCCCGGTCCACGACATCGCGGCGACCCGCCCGATCGGCCCGAGGATGCCCTCGATGACGTAGCGCCAATGCGGGTGCATGTCTGAGATCAGCCCGCCGCCCTCCGCCCATCCCGTGTTCAGGATGATCGACACGCTGTT
>JBBTDR010000308.1:0-2204 GCA_038042665.1 Nitrospinota bacterium | reverse complement strand
GCGACTGGTTCTGGTGGTACGGGGACGACCACTCCTCGGACCACGACGAGGCGTTCGACGACCTGTTTCGGCGGCACCTCCGGAACGCGTACCGCCTCCTGCAGCTGCCGGTGCCGGACGACCTGTCTGCCGCCGAGGGCTACCTGGCCGTGGCCCCCGACCTCTACTTCCACTTCGACTTCCAATCCTCCAACTCCATCATCTGGGTGACGGACGAGGGCGTCCTCGTCATCGACACCCGCCAGCACCCCCGCCACGCGGACGAGCTCATCGGGAAAATCCGCAAGATCACCGACAAGCCCATCCGCTGGGCCTTCAACACCCAGGCCCACGGCGACCACTACCTGGGCAACCAGTCCTTCAAGCGGGCGGGCGCCACCATCGTCGCCCAGGCCGAGGCCGCCCGCCTCATGGACCGCTACTACGACAAGGACATCAGCCGCCGCGGCGCCTTCTTCGGCCGCACCAAGTTCGACCCCAAGGAGATCGTCAAGACTCTCCCCGACCGCACCTTCGACCGGCAGATGGTCATCCGCATGGGGGGCAAAGAAGCCTACCTCCTCTACTTCGGCCCCGCCCAGGACCCCGGCGCCAGCTTCGTCTACTTCCCCCACGCCAAGGCCCTGGCCACCAGCGGCAACTACGTCACCAAGGGCTGGCACAACCCCATGTTCACCCCCTCGGTGGACGGGTGGCTCTCCATCCTCCGCCACGTCCAGCAGATGGAGGTGGACCACTACCTCCCCGGCCACGGCGGCGTGGGGACGAAGCAGGACGTGGCCGAGGCCATCGGCTTCCTCACCGACCTCAAGAGCGCCGTCCAGGACGCCATCGCCAAGGGCATGAGCCCCGAGCAGGCGGCCGACGCCATCAAGCTCGACAAGTACAAGGACTGGCGCAACGCCAACCTGGCCAAGAACCAGATCGTCGCCATGCACCACCTGCTCAGGACGGGGAAATCCATCTACCTCGACCTCGAATAGTCCTCTCCGCGCAAAAAGACGCCCTGCCGGCCCCCCGGCTGGCAGGGCGTCTTGTATTTGATAGACTCCCCCCGGGAGAGGACGCCATGCCCCCCTACCCCATCCCCTGGACCGAGGAGAGCGAGGCCGGCGCCTTCCTCTTCAACCAGGGCGAGTACTGGTGCGCCCACGAGGCCTGGGAGCAGGTCTGGAAGCGGGAGAGCGACCCCGCCGCCAGGAAGTTCTACCAGGGCCTCATCCAGCTCGCCGCCGGCTACGTCAAGCTCCAGCAGCGCCACTACAAGGGAGCCCTCGCCAACCTCCGCAAGGGCCTCGAGCGCTTCCGCGAGCTCGACGACGCCGTGGGGGACGTCGAGGCGCCCATCCGCTACAAGCGCCTCGTGAACCAGTCCCGCGGCGTGCGGGTTAGCTTGTTGGACCAGGGAGAGGCGCGCGTCCTCGCGCGCCCCTGGGACCTCTGGCCCCGGATCGAGCGCCGGGAGCCCGGCGAGGCCGCCTAGCGCGCCCACACCCCGCCGCCGGGGGAGGGTGACACGATGCCCTTTCGATCTTCTTCCGCCACGCTTCTTCTGGCGTGGGGGCTTCTCGCGAGCGGGTGCGCCGTCCCCCTTCCGGATTCTCCCTACCAGCGCGTCATGAAGACCCGGCCGGCCGCCGGGCCCCGCTTCGTCCGGGTCGAGGCCGCCGCCGAGCCGGGGCCCTGGCCCGTCGTCTCCCCGAGCGAGCCCTCCCCGGAGGCGGTGCGCGAGGCGGCCTGCGAGGCCCTCGCGCCCACCCCCTTCCCCTGTGCCGATCCCGGGAAGCCCGGCGAGGCGCCCGCCTACCTCCTCCGCCTCGCCTATCACGTCCGGGAGGGATACGCCCTGCGCTCGTCGCCGGGCCAGCGGGCCCGGCAGTCCGTCCTCAGCGGGGGCATGGTGTTCGGCGAGCACGACCCGCCCCAGGACGCCGCCCACGAGCTCGTCTGGCGCTTCGCCCTCACCCGCCTGGGAGAGGAGACGCCCCTCTTCCAAAGCGGGGCCTTCCACCGCCACATCCAGTTCTGGCGCTTCGATGTGGGGTACTGGCTCAGGCGGTATTTTTCGGAGTAGGTTTGGAGGGCTGGCGCCGCTTCTTGGGCTTGTTGACCGGGAACTTCGGGGGCTTGCCCGTGAGGACGCGGGCCAGGTCCTCCCCCGCCGTGCGGGCGATGGCCTCGAGGGCCTCCACCGTCGAGCCCGC
>JBBTDR010000307.1:0-4917 GCA_038042665.1 Nitrospinota bacterium | reverse complement strand
GATTTCAAAGAAAGCCTCGCGGGCGGGGGTTGTCATTCCGAGGCCAAGGATTGTCATTCTGAGCGTCCGCAGGGAGCGAAGAATCTTCGAGCGTGGCCGCTGACGAAGATGCTTCGCGGAGCCTGCCCTGGCCCTGTAGGGGCGGGTTTGAAACCCGCCCTTACTTGTTCAATGAAACTACGGGACGCAATGCCAGGCTGAGCCTCACCCGCCGGCCGGGCCCGCGTCCTCGATCACGGTCACGAAGTCGGGGATGACCCGGAAGCGGATCTCCTCGCCCACGTCCACCCGCAGGTTGGGGTGGGCGTGGATGGTGAGCCGCTGGCCCCGCCCCAGCTCCCCCAGCACCTCCACCACCAGGGTGATGTACTGGCCGCCGTAGGCGAGGCGCGCCACCCGCGCGTGAAAGGGCCCCTCGGGGTCGATCTCGAAGCTCTCGGGCCGGATGGAGATGAAGGCGTCCGCCCCGAAGTCCAGCTCCCGCATGGAGAGGCAGGGGATGGGCCCGATCGAGGTCATCACCTCGTCGTAGCCAGAGTCAAGGATGATGCCCGGCAGGATGTTCGTCTGGCCCACGAAGCGGGCCACCTGCTCCGTGGCGGGGAACTGATAAATCTCGCGCGGGGTGCCGATCTGCTCGATCCTCCCCCGCACCATCACCACCACCCGGTCCGAGATGGCCAGGGCGTCCCGCTCGTCGTGGGAGACGATGATCGAGGTCTGGCCGCTCGCGCGGAGGATGCCGGCCACCTCCTCCCGCACCTGGGTCCGCAGCCGGGCGTCGAGGCTGCTGAAGGGCTCGTCCAGCAGGAGCACCTCCGGGCGCGGCGCGAGCGCCCGGGCGAGGGCCACCCGCTGCTGCTGCCCGCCCGAGAGCTGGTGGGGGTAGCGCTCCTCGAAGCCGCCCAGGTTCACCTGGGCGAGGAGCTCGGCCGCTCGGGCCCGCTTCTCATGGCGGGAGAGGTGGCGGAGCCCGAAGGCCACGTTCTGGGCCACCGTCTGGTGGGGGAAGAGGGCGTGGTCCTGGAACACCATCCCCACCCCGCGCTTCTCCGGGGGCACCCACCGCCGCCCCCCGGCGACCGAGCGCCCGGCGATGCGGATCTCGCCCCCGTCCGGGCGGTCGAGGCCCGCGATGAGGCGCAGCGTCGTGGTCTTCCCGCAGCCCGAGGGGCCGAGGAGGGAGAAGATCTGGCCTTTCCGGATCGCGAACGAGATGCCGCCCACCGCGGCCTCCGCGGCGCCCGGGAAGCGCCGGGTGACTTCCGAGAGCTGGAGGATGGTCTCGCTCACGGGGCGGCCTCCGGCGCGGGCCGCCCGCTCCGGATGGCGGAGCTCAAGAGGAAGATGGGCAGGATCCCGGCGGCGACGATGGTCAGCGCCCCCAGGGCGGACTCCTCCAGGAGCCCCCGCGAGGCGTACTGGTGGACGTGGGTTGCCAGGGTCTCGTAGTTGAAGGGCCGGAGGATGAGGGTCATGGGCAGCTCCTTCATCCCGTCCACGAACACGAGCACCCCCGCCGCCACGAGGCTCCGCCAGACGAGGGGCACGTGCACCCGCAGGAGGGCCCGGGCCGGGCCGTGCCCCAGGGTGCGGGCGGCGCCCTCCATGTCCGGGGTGATCTTGGCGAGGCTCGCCCGGGCGGCGCCGTGGGCGAGCGCCAGGAAGCGCACCAGATAACCATACACCACCGCCGCCGCCGTGCCGCTCAGGAGGTAGCCCGGGGATGACGCGCCCAGGCCCTGGGCGAGGGCGTTGAGGCCCCGGTCGAGCTGGGCGAGGGGGAGGAGAACCCCGATGGCCAGCACCGCGCCGGGCACGGCGTAGCCGCCGCTGGCGAGCTGGGTCGCCGCCCGGAGGAAGCGGCTGCCGCTCAGCCGGGCGCCGTAGGCCAGGAAGAGCCCGGCGCCGACCGCCGCCGCCGCGCTCGTCCCGGAGAGGGCGAGGCTCCGCCCGGCGTGGGCCAGGTACTCCGCCGGGAAGGCCTCGCCGGCGTAGCGCAGGGCGTAGCGCAGGAGCACCCCCGCCGGGAGGAGGAAGCCGAGGAGGATCGGGAGGGCGCACCCGGCGGCGGCCAGCCGGGCCGCAGCCCCCCGGAGGGGCTGGCGGGGGAGGGGCCGGTACTTCGAGCCCGTCTGGTGGTAGCGCTGATTGCGCCGCGCCCACCGCTCGGCCCCGATCAGCGCCAGGACGAAGGCGAGGGCCGCCGTGGAGAGCTGGGCGGCGCCCGGGGCGCTGTTCATGTTCAGCCAGACGTCGAAGATGCCGAGGCTGAAGGTCTGGACGGCGAAGAAGTCCACGGTGCCGAAGTCGTTCAGGGTCTCCATGAGGGCCAGGCTCACCCCCGCCACGATGGCCGGGCGGGCCAGGGGGAGGGCCACGGTGAGAAAGCTCCGCCAGGGGCCGCAGCCCAGGGTGCGGCTCGCCTCGAGGATGGAGAGGGACTGCTCGGCGAAGGCCGTCCGGGCGAGGAGGTAGACGTAGGGGTAGAGCACCAGGGTCAGCATCGCGATGGCCCCGCCCAGGGAGCGGATCTCGGGGAACCAGTAGTCCCGGCCGCTCTGCCAGCCGAAGGCGGCGCGGAGGAGGCCTTGGACGGGCCCGGCGTACTCCAGCACGTCGGTGTAGACGTAGGCGATGATGTAGGCGGGCACGGCCAGGGGGAGGAGGAGGGCCCACTCGAAGGCCCTGCGGCCCGGGAACTCGTAGAGGCTCACCGCCCAGGCGGCGGCCGCGCCGATGAGGAGCGTCCCCAGCCCCACCCCCAGCATCAGCCCCAGGGTGGTGCGGACGTAGCGGAGGAGGACGGTCGAGACGAGGTGCCCCCAGACGTCCCCGCTCGGGGCGAGGGCGATGACGAGGACGGCGAGGAGGGGGAGGGCGGCGGCGGCCGCGAGGAGGGCGACGCCGGCCGTCCAGACGTCCGGGCGGAGCCCCCGGAGCCGCCGGAGGAGGCGCTCCCGGGCGGAGGCCTGAAGCGGTTCAGCGAATGTCGTCATGCCTCTCGTTCAGCGCCGGGAGCGGCGTCCTCAAGAAACGGCGCAGGGCGCGGGGAGGGAGGGCCTGCCCCCGCGCCCTGCGCGGGCCTCGTTCAGTTGCCAGCGCCTGGGTTGTCGAAGTCGACCTGGTCCATCAGCCTGGAGGCCGCCGTCTGGTGCTGGGCGAGCTTCGCCAGGTGGATGCCGTCGGCCTTGTACTCGCCCCACGACTGGAGCAGGGCGTTGAGGGGCACGCCCGGCTTGACCGGGTACTCGAAGTTCTCGTCGGCGTAAATCTTCTGGGCGTCGCCGCCGCTCAGGAACTCGATGAGCTGGACGGCGCTCTCCTGATTCCGCGCGCCCCGGACCACCGCCGCGCCGCTCACGTTCACGTGCGCCCCCCGGTCCGCCTGGTTGGGGAACACCACGCGGATGGCCGCCGCCCACTGCTTCTGCTCGGGGTTCTTCTCCTCGGTCAGCATTTTGCCGACGTAGTAGGTGTTGGCCAGCGCCACGTCGCACTGGCCGGCCGCGATGGCCTTGGCCTGGACGCGGTCGTTGCCCTGGGGCTTCCGCGCGAGGTTGGCCTTCACCCCTTCGAGCCACTTCCGGGCCCCGGCCTCGCCCTTGTGGGCGATGATGGAGGAGAGGAGCAGCAGGTTGTAGACGTGCTTGCCCGAGCGGGTGCAGATGCGGCCCTTCCACTTGGGGTTGGCCAGGTCCTCGTAGCTCGCGATCTCGCCCGGCTGCACGCGGTCCTTGCTCGCCCAGATGACCCGCGCGCGCACGGTGAGGCCCCACCAGAGGCCCTCCGGGTGGCGGTAGCTGGGGGGGATGTTCGCCTCGAGCGCCTTCGAGCGGACGGGCGCGAGGAGGCCGGCCGCCTCCAGGTCGTGCAGGCGCCCGAAGTCCTCGGTCAGGACGGCGTCGGCCGCCCCCGGGGTGGCCTTGATCTTCTCGGCGACCCCCTTGTCCACGAAGACGGCGTTCACCCGGATGCCGGTCCGCCGGGTGAACTCATCGAGCAGGGGCTTGATGAGGAAGGGCTGGCGGTAGGAGTAGAGGTTCACCTCGCCGGCGGCCTCGGCCGTGGCGGACCAGAACGCGATGGCGCTCAACAGCAGGAACAGAAGACCAACGACGGGCAGGCACACCCACTTTCTCATGACGCGCTTCTCCTCCGTGTCCGGGTTGAGGTGCTCAAAGTGGGGTTCGCCTCCTCCGCCGCTGGCCCGGCCGCTGGCGGGGCGGCCCGGGCTGGCTGGGAATCGCGCAGTCAAAGACCGGCCCCCCTTGGGCCGGGGTGCTCGGCTATTTCTTGAGGAGCAGCTTGCCGCTCCGGGTGCGCTCCAGGCAGTACTCCGAGCCCTCGTGGCGGATGATGAGGGAGGAGGCGCCGCCGAAGAGCTCGCTCGACTCGACGACGGGCTTTCCCCCGGCCACGAAGCCGACCCCGATCAGCACGGCCCGGGGGGCCGCCGCTCCATCCTTCATGACATCCTCCGGGTTCGCCGTGGGGCCGGACACGCCGGCTCCTCCCTATTCCTGATGGGTTCCCAGCAAGCCCTGCTCGCCGGGCAAGAACGATTGGACCCAGATGCCGCCCGCTAGCCTCGACTCCAGGGCGACGGTGGTCTCCTCCACCCGCACGACGAAGGCGGGCTTGCGCTGGAGGAGTTCGACCACCGCGCCCGGCAGGATGCAGAACCCCCCCAGCCGCGCGACTGTGCGGGCGGGGAGTTCTCCGATGGCCACCACCCGGGCGCGGGCGCCCACGGGCAGATCGTTCAGCCGGGTCGAGTCTGGCGGGCAGGCCCCCCCCGCGGCCTCGGGCTTCGCGGGGCTGAGCCAGCGCTTCAGCCTCCGCAGGAACCCCTCCACCCGGGCGATGTCCGCTTTCATCTTCCCCTTCGCATTCCTGGTGGGCGGCGCCCTGCGT
>JBBTDR010000306.1:0-1840 GCA_038042665.1 Nitrospinota bacterium | reverse complement strand
TCCCCCGCAGCCCCTCCCCCCTCCCCCACGGGCGAGGGGCCCTTCTTCGCCGTGCGCGGTGGGGTCCAGCGCGTCTGCCCGACGCGCGGCGAGGCCGTCCGGCGCACCATGGGGTTCGCCCCCCCCGCGCAGGTGCGCGAGATGCGGGGCGCCGCGCTACGTCGTGCGTCTGGAGGCCGAGAGCGCAACGGTGGTTGTCGGCGGCCGCGAGGAGCTCTGCCGGAAGCGCTTCCGGGTGGAGCGGGTTCGGTGGTCCCTTCCCATCGCAGAAGAGGGCCGCCGACTCCTTGTCCAGGTGCGCCACCGCCAGCGCCCCGCGCCGTGTTTCGTGCGGCCCTTGCCGGGCGGGAGGGCCGAGGTCGAGCCCGAGGACCCCGCCGCCCTGGGGGCGGTGGCGCCGGGCCAGGCCGCGGTCTTCTACGCGGGCGACCTGCTCTGGGGCGGGGGCTGGGTGGCGGGCTGAAAGCGAACGCCCGCTGTAGCCATTCCGAGGTTTTGATCTTCTCCCTCTCCCTCTGGGAGAGGGGCGCAGGTGCACGAAGCGCCTCTTCTTCCAATCGTGCGGTCTCGTGATCTGTCTGGTTGGGGTCGTACCGTCCAGCCTAGCCGGGAGGCCAGGCCATCACCCGCCCGCCGAGGAGGTGGAAGTGGATGTGGAAGACGGTCTGGCCGGCGTCCCGGTTGCAGTTCGCGACCACGCGGAAGCCGCTTTGGGCGATGCCCTGCTTGCGGGCGATCTTGCTCGCGGCGACGAAGACCGAGCCGATGAGTTCGTTGTGGGCGTCGCCGATCTCGAGGAGGGTCTCCACGTGCTGCTTGGGGACGATGAGGACGTGGGTGGGCGCCTGGGGGTTGATGTCCTCGAAGGCGAAGAGCCGCTTGTCCTCGTACACCTTCTTGGAGGGGATATCGCCCGCGACGATCTTGCAGAAAAGGCAGCTCTCCATGCTTTCCCCTGCGGTGGGAGGGAACGAACACCGGCCCTTACGCAACACCGCTATCTTAAGACCCCGCCGGGCGGATGACAAGAAAGGTCTTCCGGCCGGAGGCGCGCGGTTGCGCCGGGCGGGAGGATGTGACAATCCTAGGTGAAATCCATTCCATCGTTCCGGTGAGCCGGGCGGGCCTTCCTCCGGGTGAGGGAGGGAGCCCGGGGAGGAGGGCCGCATGAACCTGAGCCGGGCGCTCGTCGAGCACGTCCACGCCATCCGTTACGACACCCTTCCCGAAGAGGCCCGGGAGCAGGCCAAGTATTTCCTCCTCGACTTCCTGGGGGTGACCCTGCGCGCGAGGGAGGCCGCGAGCTCCCGCGTCTTCTGCTCCTTCATCCGCAAGCGGGCCCCCCAGGACGGCCCCTGCACCGTCATCGGCTCCGGCCTCCGGACGGACGCTCCGAACGCGGCCCTGGCCAACGGCGGGATCGCCCACGCCCTGGAGATGGACGACGTGACCACCCGCTCGAGCCTCCACCCGGCGGTGAGCGTCATGCCCAGCACCCTGGCGGTGGCCGAGGCCCACCAGGGCGACCCCCGGCGCGTCATCGCCGCCATCGTGGCGGGCTACGAGGTGACCAACCGGGTGGGGAACGCCATCAACCCCACCAGCCACTACAAGCGGGGCTTCCACCCGACGGGGACCTGCGGCACCTTCGCCTCCTCAGTGACGGCCTCGAAGATGCACTTTGCTAAAAAAGCCATTGCGAACCCAAGAATCGCCTCGCGCACCATTAGGACGCCGATTGTGAGCGGATCGCTCGAAGTATCGACACCCCATGCAGTTGGCACTAGCTGGTAAAGACCCGCTGTCAATGCGATACTGAGCAAAACTCGGACTCTGATGG
>JBBTDR010000305.1:649-5159 GCA_038042665.1 Nitrospinota bacterium | reverse complement strand
CTCCCTCATGGGCCGCCTCGCCGGGGGGAATGGCGATTTCCGGGAACTGGCCAGCGCCGCCGCGGAGGACGCGGACGGGCGGGTCAAGCTCCAGGCCCGGCGGCTGCTCCTGGCGCTCGGCGCCGGGGCGGCACCGGACGGGGGAGAGGGCAAGATGCTGTCCACCATCGAGAAGGCCTTGTTCCTCAAGGGGGTGAAGCTGTTCGAGCGGTTGACCGCCGACCAGCTCCGCATCCTCAGCAACATCTCGCGCGAGATCCAGGTGGGGAGCGGGGAGGTGCTCTTCGAGATGGGCGACCCGTGCGACTACCTCTACGTCATCGTCGAGGGCCAGGTCGAGATCGTGAACGACCCGGGGAGCCCGGACGAGCAGGTCCTGGCCGTCCTTGGCTCCACCGCCTCCTTCGGGGAGATGGCTCTCTTCGGCAACCAGGGGCGCTCGGCCGCCGCCCGGGCGGCCCAGGACACCTCCCTCCTGGGCATCGAAAAGGACCCCCTGCTCCTCTTGATCCAGGAACACCCGGCCATCTCCATCGCCATCATCGAGCAGCTCGCCGAGATCATCCGCAACCAGGGCGCGCAGCGCGCCTCCCTCGCCCGCTCGGACAAATAAGCGGCCCCCCAGGAGGGGTTTCCCCCTCCTCCCCGGTTGACGGAGGAGGGCGCCAAACCTATAATCCGCCCGGTCTTGCGCCGAAAACCGACATGCCCGCTCAGGCTTCGGGCCTGACTTCCGGGAGCGCCGTTCCGCATGCCATCGAGAGAGTTCAAGCCCCCCGAGGAGAGAACCAGCCCGGTTTTCTTCTTTGTGCTCGGCATCGCCATGGTGGCGGTCACGTTCTGGACCGTCTGGGACGAAACCTTCTCCCGCCGCCCCTGGAAGACCTATCAGAAGCGCTTCAACGCCTACGAGCAGGGCATCGTCGAGAAGCAGTTCGCCGAGGCCAAGGCCAAGTCCGCCCAGCAGCTGGCAGAGATCGACAAGAAGCTGGAGGCCCTCAGGGCCGGCCTCGACCGCGACCCCGAGCTCAAGGGCCTCAACGAGCAGCTGGCCAGGCAGCAGATCGACACCTTCGAGAAGGCGCAGGACTTCGGCTTCGCCAAGGCCATCCTCGACCAAGCCTTCTTCGAGTACCAAGAGGCCATCCGCCAGGGCCACAACACCACCCGGGAGAAGCGGCACTTCGAGGAGGCCCAGAAGGAGGCGGACCGGCTCAAGCCCATCTCCGACAAGGCCGAGGCCGCCCTGGCGGAGCTGGAGGCCAAGGTCGCTGCCCGGCGCAAGCCCTTCGTCGACCTCGAGCGCGAGCGCCGCGAGGCCGGCAAGGACATCGCCGAGCTGGAGCGCCGCCTAGCCGTCATCCGCGGCCGCACCTACGAGGTGCAGCAGGCGGTCTACCGCGAGTTCGACCGGAACAGCTTCAACGAGCCCACCATGCGGGTGGACCGCTGCGCGACCTGCCACCTGGCCATCAACCGGGCGGGCTTCGAGCAGGCCCCCCAGCCCTTCCGCGGCCATCCCCAGCCGGAGCTCTACCTGAGCAAGCACGACCCCACGAGGGTGGGCTGCACCTCCTGCCACGGAGGCCAGGGGACGGCTCTCACCAGCGTCCAGAAGGCCCATGGCTACGTCGAGTTCTGGGAGGACCCCCTCCTCAAGGGCCCCGAAGCCCAGACCAAGTGCCGCGCCTGCCACACCCAGGTCTTCAACATCCCGGGCGCCCCCCATATCTCCCAGGGCATCGGCCTCACGCGCCAGCTGGGCTGCTTCGGCTGCCACATCATCCCCGGCACCCAGGACCTGCGGAAGGTGGGGCCGGACCTCTTCCGCCTCCCGGAGAAGGTCTACCCCGGCTGGCTGGTCTCCTGGATCAAGCGCCCGCGGGACTACAACCCCCGGACGAAGATGCCCTTCTTCGGCCTCGACGATCAGGAGGCCCTGGACATCGCCACCTTCCTCTGGGGGGTGGGCCAGCGCAAAGTCCCGGCCGAGAAGCCCGAGGGCCTGGACCGCCCCGCCCTCATCGAGCAGGGCAAGCAGCTCTTCGAGGCCACCGGCTGCCTGGGCTGCCACATCCGCAACGAGGAGGACCTCAAGCCCGGCAAGAAGCTCGAGGGCGTGAATGGCCGCCCCCTCGCCTACCTGAGCCGGGAATTCGCCCCCGCCCTGGCCCGGATCGGCCAGAAGGTCCAGCCCGACTGGCTCCTCCGCTGGGTGAAGGACCCGAAAGCCTACTGGCACGAGACCACCATGCCCAGCCTCCGTCTCACGGACGACGAGGCCCGGGCCATCGCCGCCTACCTCCTCAGCCTGGCCCCGCCGGACCCTCAGGCCGTCTCCGCCAAACTGGGCGACCAGGCCTCCTTCGAGCGCGGCAAGAAGCTGGTGGCGGCGCGGGGCTGCTTCGGCTGTCACGCCATCCCCGGCACCGAGAACCTCTCCAAGATCGGGCCCGACCTAACCGCCTTCGCCAAGAAGAAGCACTTCGAGCTCTCCTTCGGCAACGTGGTGGACATCCCGAAGACCTGGGAGGCCTGGACCTTCGCCAAACTGAAGAATACCCAGCTCTACCAGACCGACCGCGAAATCCTCCTGATGCCCAACTTCGACCTCTCCGACGCGGAGGCCAGCCAGGCCCGCACCCTCCTCCGCTCGATGGTCCCCAGCGCCGTCCCGCTCTCCGCCGTGGCGAACCTGGACGAGCGCGGCCGGCGCATCGAGGCCGGGCGCCGGATGATCGAGAAGTACAACTGCAACGGCTGCCACGTGACCGAGAACTGGGGCGGCGACCTGCTCACCCGCTACGAGAACCCGGCCCAGGGCCCGCCCCTCCTGAACGGGGAGGGCGCCAAGGTCCAGCCCAACTGGTTCTTCAAGTTCCTGGGCAACGTGATCATCCTCCGGCCCTGGCTCAAGGTGCGCATGCCGAGCTTCCAGATGCCGAGCGAGGACGCGGCCGCCCTGGTGGACTACTTCGCCGCCCTGGACGAGAAGCTGACCCCCTACATCCACTTCGACAAGGCCGCCGTGAGGGCCGAGACCCTCGCGGCCGGGAAGGACCTCTTCCAGAAGGCCGAGTGCCTCTCCTGCCACGGCGAGTGGCCCCCGGCCCCGGGCCAGGAGCCCCCGACGGCGCCCGACCTGCGCTTCGCCAAGGAGCGTCTGCGGCCCGGCTGGATCCTTGATTGGATCCGGAACCCCGACCGCCTCCAGCCCGGCACCAAAATGCCCACCTTCTTCCCGAACGCGGGCATCAGGGTGCCGGTCGTCAAGGGCACGCGGGGAGAGAAGGAGGGCGACCTCTGGACCTACGCCCTCGACGCCGGGGCCGACGTCGAGCTCCCGCCGGAGGGCTTCGTGAGCCTCATCCTCGGGGGCCGGACGTACGTCGCCAAGGTCAAGGCGGTGGACGGCAGGAAGGTCACCGTCACCGGCCTCGGCGACCTGGGCCAGACCATCGGCCGCGCCCAGCTGGAGAACCACGGCGACCCGCTCGACCCGGGCGTCCTCGGCGGGGACGCCTACAGGCAGATCCAGGCCCTCCGCGACTACCTGATGATCGAGGAGAAGTTCGCCCCGCCCGCGAAGGCCGCCCCCGCGCCCCCCCGGGCCCAAGGCCAGCCCCGGGGCTGATTCCCCTCATCTCCTGACCGCGAAGAGGCCGCCTCCCCAGCGGGCGGCGGCCTCGGTGTTTCCGGGCCAGGGGCGCCCGCCCTCAGCCCGCGATGCCCAGGCGCCTCCTCTCCTCGTTCGCGCGCGCGTGCGCCGCCCGGATGGGCTCGGGGAGCCGGAAGCGCGGCGCCGCCGCCAGGGTGCATGCGATCGCCCCCTCCAGATCGATCCCGTGGCCCGGGGACACATAGACCGGCTTCACCCCCGCCCGCGTCCGCAGGGCGGCGCCCACCACCCGCCCATCGCCCGGGGACCTGAGGGGCGTCCAGGCGCCCCGGGAGCGGGGCGGAGGGCTCTCCTCCCCCCAGAGGCGGCTCTTGGCGCAGCCGGCCGCGCGCAGGCCCATCCGCAGCCCCAGGTGGGAGGCGATGCCGAACCCCCGGGGATGGGCGATCCCCTGCCCGTCGAAGAGCACGAGGTCGGGCCTGCGCCCGAGCCGCCCGATGGCCTCCTCGAGGAGCGGCCCCTCCCGGAAGGAGAGGAGGCCGGGGACGTAGGGAAAGAGCAGCTCCCCGGCGGCGAAGGACTCCTCCACCACATCGAGGGCCGGGAGGGCCAGGACCACCACCGCGGCCACCGCCCGGCGGCCGAAGCGGGGCACGGAGATGTCCGCCCCCGCGACCGTGCGCGGAGGGCGCTTCAGGGGGCGGAAGACGAGGCGCTTGCGAAGCTCCCGCTGAAGGGCGATGGCCTCGGCGGGGCCGAGGTCCCAGGAGTGGCGGATGAAGGAGGGGCGGCCCACCCCGCCGCTAGGCCTTTTCGCCCGCGGGGGTGGCGGGGGCCGCTTCCCCGGGCTCCTCCTCATCGTCCCCGGGGATGTCGTGTCCCATCATGCGC
>JBBTDR010000305.1:0-639 GCA_038042665.1 Nitrospinota bacterium | reverse complement strand
GCAGCAGACCCGCGTGGTGCAGTCCGATCCCGTGGCCCAGCATGCGCTTCATCTCCAGGGTCTGGGAGGTCTCCCCGATGACGATGAGGACGTCGCCGCTCTCCACCATGTAGTCCCCCCGGGGGTTGTAGACGTAGCGGAGGGTGCGGGAGGATTTCACGGCGATGATGACGAGGCCGGTTTGCTCCGGGAACTTGATGGCGCGCAGCTCCTTGCCCACCCACGGGCAGCCTTCCGCGGGGACGATGATCTCCTCGATGCGGATGGTCTTGTCGATCTGGCGCAACATCTGGTCCAGGAAGGAGACCACCGTGGGCCGGATGGCCTCGGAGGCCATGCGCAGGCCCCCGATGAAGGTGCCCATGACGGTCGCGTTCGCCCCCACGCGCTGGAACTTGTGGAGGTTCTCCCGGTCGTAGACGCAGCAGATGATGCGGATGCCGGGGACCATCCCCCGGGCCGAGAGCACCACCAGGAGGTTCTCGTGGTCCGTGGGCATGGCGCTGATGATGCACTTGGCGTGCTCGATGTTGGCGAGCGTCAGCACGTTCTCCTTGGTGGAGTCCCCCTCGATGTAGAGGGCTTCGGTGGGGAAGAGCTCCTTGAGGCGGGCCAGGTCCTTGCCTATGACGACGTGGG
>JBBTDR010000304.1:0-4368 GCA_038042665.1 Nitrospinota bacterium | reverse complement strand
GGCGGGGGACCGCTCCCTCGGCGTCTCCATCCGCCTCGAGAAGCGCATCCCGGCGGGCGCGGGGCTGGGCGGGGGGAGCGGCAACGCGGCGGTGGTCCTCTGGGGCTTGAACCGCCTGTGGGGGCTGGGGCTCCCGCCCGCGGCGCTGCGCCGCCTCGGGGCCTCGCTGGGGGCGGATGTGCCCGCCTTCCTCGTGGGGCCTGCGGCGGTATGCCGGGGGAGGGGGGAGCGGGTGAGCCGGGGGAGGCCCCTTCGGCGGGGGTGGTTCCTCCTGGCCAAGCCCCGCTACCCGCTCCCCACGGCCAGGGTGTATGGCTGGATGCGGGAGAAACTGCGGAGCGAGGGACGAGAGCCCGAGCAGACTCTCCCACGCCCCGGCGGGAAGACGCCCTCCTACCGGAATGATTTGGAGGAGGTGGCGTTCGAGCGTCACCCCGAGCTTGGGGCGGCGCGGGAGGGGCTTCTGCGGTGCGGGGCCGCGCGGGCGCGGATGAGCGGGAGCGGCTCGGCGCTGTGGGGGCTCTTCGCCAGCCTGGGGAGGGCGGAGGAGGCGCTTGCGCGTTTCCGGCCCGGGCGGGGGTGGCGGACATGGCTGGCCCGGCCCTTGGTGGCGGCTCCCTTCGGGGAGGTGGAAGAGGGCCGGGCGGGAAGCGGAGGCCCGCACCAAGGGTCTGAAATCTTGGGGACAGGAGCAGGGACCTTTGCACGAAATTAATGCGAAAATTCATTTTCTGCCACACTCTCCCCGTTTCTTTGACGCGGGGCGACTTGACCCCAACTGCAAAATTTGAGTATTTAAAGCGCCCTTTCACTCCGGCTCATATCCCTGGGGTGCGCTGTGTTGCGGGACTATCAGATGAAAGTTTTCGCGGGACGCTCGAATCCCGGTCTCGCCGCCGAGATCATGAAGGCGCTCGGCGTCCAGGCCGGCCTGATCGAGATCGAGGACTTCAGCGACGGTGAGACCTTCGTCCGGATCGAGGAGAATATCCGCGGGGCGGACGTCTTCGCCGTGCAGAGCATCTGCCACCCCGGCAACGCCAACCTCATGGAGTTGCTCATCATGATGGACGCTTTCAGGCGTTCATCGGCGGAGCGGATCACGGCGGTCATCCCCTACTACGGCTATGCCCGCCAGGATCGGAAGGTGCAGCCCCGCGTCCCCATCACGGCCAAGCTGGTGGCGAACCTCCTCGCCGCGGCGGGAGCCGACCGGGTGATCACGATGGACCTCCACGCGGGCCAAATTCAAGGCTTTTTCGACATCCCGGTGGATCACCTCTACGCCGCCCCGATCATGATCGACTACTTCCGCCAGAAGGAGCTCGAGGATCTCGTCGTCATCTCTCCGGACGCGGGCGGAGTGGAGCGGGCGCGGGCCTACGCCAAGCGGCTCAACGGGGGGCTCGGCATCATCGACAAGCGCCGCGAGCGGGCGAACGTGGCCGAGGTCATGCGGATCATCGGCGACGTGAAGGACCGCGACGTCCTGGTGGTGGACGACATCGTGGACACGGCGGGCACCCTCGCCCAGGGGGCGAAGGCGCTCATGGACGCGGGCGCGCGGCGGGTGTTCGCCAGCTGCACCCACCCGGTGTTCTCGGGGCCCGCCCTGGAGCGGGTAGAGGACTCTCCCCTGGAGGAGCTGGCCGTCACCGACACCATACCGCAGTCCGCCGCCGCCGCGCAGACCGACAAGATCACGATCCTGAGTGTAGGGCACTTGCTGGCCGAGGCGATCCGCCGCATCCATGAGGGCGCCTCGGTGAGCAGCCTCTTCGTGTAGGGGCCCGCGAGCCGGGCCAGACGCTGGAGCGATGCCGAGATGGACATTCTGAACCTGGAAGTGAAGCGCCGGACCGGGAAGGGCAAGAGCGCCGCCCGCCAACTCCGCCGGGGGGGGCAGGTGCCCGCGGTGGTCTATGGGATTCACGAGTCCACCTCCCTGGCCGTCAGCCCCAAGGAGCTGGAGCGCGTGCTGGGCACCCGCGCGGGGGCGAACGTCATCGTCCAGCTGAACGTGGCGGGTGAGGCGAAGTCCGACCGCCCGGTCCTCATCAAGGACCTCCAGCGCGACGCCATCCGAGGCACCATCCTCCACGCGGACTTCCTCGAGATCCGGATGGACCGCAAGATCAAGGTCGAGGTGCCTATCGTCCTGCGCGGCGACGCCCCGGGCATCAAGCAGGGCGGGGTGCTCTCCCAGCTCCTCCGCGAGCTGGAGGTGGAGTGCCTCCCCATCGCCATCCCCGCGGATATCCCGGTGGACGTCTCCGGCGTGAATCTGAACGGGGTGGTCCACGTGCGGGACATCGTCCTCCCCCAGGGTGTGGACCTGGTGACCGATCCCGAGGAGCCCATCCTGACCGTGGCGGCTCCGCAGGAGGAGCAGCCGGCGGCCGAGGCCGCCCCTGCGGCCGAGGGCGAGGCTCCCGCCGGGGCGGAGGGCGCCGCCCCTGCCGCGGCTGCCGCCGAGTCGGCCAAGGAAGAGAAGAAGCCGGCCAGGGAAGAGAAAAAGCCGGCCAGGGAAGAGAAGAGGTAGAGGAGCTGAGCCGCTCCCGCGGCCCGACCGATGGCGGCCTCCGTGCTCTTGGTGGGCCTGGGCAATCCCGGCCCGGAGTATGCGCTGAGCCGCCACAACGTCGGCTTCTGGGCGCTGGATCGCATCTCGAAGGCCCACCGCATCGTGGTCCGCTCGCCGCGCCATCACTCGCTGGTCGGCAGGGGGGTGATCGGTGGCTGCCCGGCGCTCCTGGCCAAGCCGCAGACTTACATGAACCTGAGCGGAAAGGCTGTCCGCGCGCTGCTCCGGGCGGAGGGGCTCGGCGCCGAGAGCCTCATCGTCTTGCACGACGACATGGACATCCCCCTCGGGAAGGTGAAGCTCAAGACCACGGGCGGGGACGCGGGCCACAACGGGATTGCCAGCATCATCGAATCGCTCGGCATGCGGGACTTCCGCCGGCTGCGCATCGGGCTGGGAAGGCCCCCGGAGGAGGTGGAGGACCGCGCCGATTGGCTGCTCTCCCCGTTCCTGGATTCCGAGCTCGAGGTGATCGAGGAGGGGATCGACCGGGTGGCCGATCGCGCGGTGGCGCTCGTGCGGGAAGGGGCGCGGGGGAACGCCTGAAACGCTGACTGCCCAGGGGAACTCCGGGTCCGTCGAGGCGCGGGGAACCGGGGCCGAGACGAAAGAAGGAGACCGGAAAGATGGTCGCACTTTCAAATTGGGCCGCCATATTCGGAATCGCTGGGTTGACCTTGGCCGGCTTCATTTATCAATGGATCTCGAGACAACCCGACGGCAACGACCTCATGCGCAAGCTGGCGGCGCAGATCCACGAAGGCGCGATGGTGTTCCTCAAGCGGGAATACAAGATCCTCGTCGTGTTCGGGGTCGTCGTCTTCGTCCTGCTGGCCGCCTCCATCTCGGTTGCGACGGCCTTCGCCTTTGTCATTGGCGCGATCTGCTCCGTCCTCGCCGGCTTCTTCGGGATGAACGCCGCCACCAAGGCGAACGTCCGCACGGCGGCGGCGGCCAGCTCTCCCCAGGGCCAGTCCGCGGCGCTCTCCATGGCCTTCTACGGCGGCACCGTCATGGGCCTGTCGGTGGCGAGCCTGGGCCTGCTGGGGGTCGGTTTCCTGTTCTGGTACTTCAACGTGCTCAACGTGGCGGCGAACGCCGCCATCATCAACGGCTTCTCGATGGGAGCCAGCTCGATCGCCCTCTTCGCCCGCGTGGGGGGGGGCATCTACACCAAGACGGCCGACATCGGGGCCGACCTGGTGGGGAAGGTCGAGGCCGGCATCCCCGAGGATGACCCCCGCAACCCCGCCGTGGTGGCGGACAACGTGGGCGACTGCGTGGGCGACGTGGCCGGCATGGGCGCGGACCTCTTCGAGTCCTACGTGGGAGCCATCGTCTCCACCATCTTCATCGGCTCCACCGTGGGCGCCGCCTTGGGGGCCTCCGGCGCCGCCGCGATGGCGCTGCCGATGCTGCTGGCCATGATCGGCCTGATCTCCTCCGCCGCGGGCATCGCCTCCATGCAGGCCCTCGCCTCCAAGAGCCCCGCCCTCGCCCTGCGGAGCGCCACCATCATCGCCACGGGCGTGTTCATCGTCATCTCCTACTTCGTGACGGTCGCCATGGGCTTCAAGCCGGGCGTCTTCGGCGCGGTCCTCCTGGGGGCCGTGGGCGGCATCGCCATCGGGATGCTGACGGAGTACTACACGGGCTCGGGCGGCAAGGCCGTGGCCCGGATCGTGGAATCCTCCCAGACCGGCGTGGCCACCAACATCATCAGCGGCTTCGCCGTGGGCCTGGAGAGCGTGGCCGCCCCGCTGGTGGTGCTGGGCTGCATCATG
>JBBTDR010000303.1:0-1151 GCA_038042665.1 Nitrospinota bacterium | reverse complement strand
AGGTGGGCCGCTGCCCGTCCTTCGGGTTCGGTTAGCGGTTGACCACCGTGAAGGCGTTCGGATCGGTGGTCCGCCTCTTATCAAAGACGGACTGCGGCCCCGGGGCCGGCGACGCGGGCAGCTGATTCGCCTTCACGCACGCCGCCTCGCAGGAGCGGCAGCCGATGCACCGGGTGGTGTCCACCAGCACGGCCAGCATCCCGTCCGACCGGGGAGCGTACCGGGCCGCGCGGGCCTTTCCCCGCCCGCCTGCCAGGGCGGCACCGCTGGTCGCGCCGATTATCTTGAGAAAGGTCCGTCGCTTGATTTTCATGTGAGGCTTCCTTTCCCAGCGGCCCGCGCCCGTGCCGCTCCGCTTCATCCGGAGGGGGTCCGCTTGCCGGGGCCCGCGGCGTCTCGGGCTGCTTTCCCTCAGGCGGTTTGGAAGAAGGTCCGCGTGAGAGCCTTCCACTGCTCCTCGTTGAGCGCCGCCGACGGCTTGGAGATCAGGTCCCCGCCGTCCGCCGCCACCAGGCCCAAATCCCGGTGGAGGAGGAGGGAGAGACGGTCCGCCTCCCATCTCAGCCATTCCCGCGCGGCGGCGTTGGTGGGGAGCCGGGTGAACTTCTTGTCCGCCACCCGCACGCTGAAGAGCCAACCCCTGCCGTACGGGTCCCGCTCCACGTCGGTTGGCAGCGCGCCATTCTTGGTCAGGCTCTCATTGACATCCACGACCACGCCGTCCACCGGAGAGAGGAGCTTGGCCTCTTTCCCGTCGCACCGGAGCTCGACGGCCACCTCGCCTTCTACGACCTCGGAGCCTTTGGGGGGAAGCTTCACCCCCCGGATGCCGTCCGCGAGCCTCCGGCCGAAGTCGTCGATGCCGACCCGGACCGTCCCCTTCCGCCAGGGCATGACCCAAGTATGGCCCGGGTAATAGTGCAAGCGGGGATGCAGGACGAACCCCCCGACCGTCTGGAGGCCATCCTTCCAGTCCCGGATCGACCTGCGCATCCCCCTCCCCGCGAGCCACAGTCCAAAGGCCGCGAGCAGCAGCAGCCCGTATGCAAGAACAATCGGTGTCATCAGGACCATGTCACTCCGCCTCCTTCCCACCGTCTCCCTTGGCGGCCTCCGCTTCCTTCGGCAGGGCCGGTTCCAGCCCAGCCACG
>JBBTDR010000302.1:0-1970 GCA_038042665.1 Nitrospinota bacterium | reverse complement strand
CTCGGGGGAGGTCCTCTTCGGGCAGAAGCCCACCCCCATCCACCAGATCCCCATCCCGCAGGAGATCTTCGACACCGTCCGCCAGGGGCTCTACGAGGTGGTGAACAGCCCGCGCGGCACCGCCAAGCGAGCCGCCCTGGCCGAGGTGGGCGTGGCGGGGAAGACGGGGACCGCCCAGGCCGTCCGCCTCAATATCACGGGCCGGAAGGCCAAGCCCGAGGACTTGCCCCGGGAGTACCGCGACCACGGCTGGTTCGTCGCCTTCGCGCCCTTCGAGAACCCGAAGATCGCCGTGGCCATCCTGGGGGAGCACGTGGGGAAAGCGGGCTCATCCTTCGCCCCCATCGCCCGGGAGCTGATCGCCCTCTACCTGGGCATCCCCATCCAGCCGTCCCCGGCCGTGGCGTCCGCCCCGAGGCCCGCCCAGCCCGCTCCCCCCGCCGACGCCGCGGCCATCGAGAGATTCCTCGCCAATGAGGACTAGCGCCCCCCCCCTCCGCACGTCCTCCCCCCTCCGGCGGGCGCTCGCCCAAGTGGACTGGCTGCTGGTCGGGTTCACCCTCATCCTCTCCTCCGCCGGGGTCTTGGGCATCTACAGCGCCATCCACTCGAACCCGGACTTGATGGCCTACGGCCTGCACTGGAAGCAAGCCCTCTGGTCCACCATCGGCCTCGGCGTGCTGGCCTTCATCCTCCTTTTCGACTACCACCATTTCACCCGGATGGCGTATTTCTTCTACGGGATGATCCTCATCCTCCTCATCGCCGTCTTCATCACCGGGCGGGTGGTGTACGGGGCCAAGCGCTGGCTGGCCCTCGGCCCCATGCGGCTCCAACCCTCGGAGATGGCCCGGCTCGCCATCATCCTCCTCCTGGCCCGCCAATTCGGCGGCCGCGACAGCGCCGAACCGCTGCGCTTGAGCGAGCTGCTGGCGCCCTTCGTGCTGGTCATGATTCCGGTGACCCTGATCGCCAGGCAGCCCGACCTCGGCACGGCGTTCACCACCTTCCTCACCGCCGCGGTCATGGTGTGCGCGGTCGGTGTGCAGCGGCGCATCCTCTGCGCGGCTGGCGCGCTGGCCGTGGCGCTGGCCCCCCTCGGCTGGTTCTTCCTGAAGGATTACCAGCGGAACCGCATCCTCACCCTGTTCAACCCCGACGCGGACCCCCTGGGGGCGGGCTACCAGAGCATGCAGAGCCAGATCGCCGTGGGAAGCGGGGAGTTCTGGGGCAAGGGCCTCCTCCAGGGCACCCAGAGCCGCCTCCACTTCCTGCCCGAGAAACACACGGACTTCATCTTCTCGGTCCTGAGCGAGGAGCTGGGTTTCGCGGGCGCCACCTCGCTCCTCGTGCTCTTCCTGATCTTCATCCACCGCTGCATGCTGGCCGCCCTGAACGCGGGGGACAAGGAGGGCGCCCTCATCGCCACCGGGGTGGCCACCTCGTTCTTCTTCTACGCCGCCTTCAACATCGGCATGACCCTGGGCATCATCCCCATCGTGGGCATCCCCCTCCCCCTGGTGAGCTACGGGGGCAGCGCCTCCCTCACCGCCTTCATCGCGGTGGGACTGGTCCTCAACGTCCGGATGCGCCGGAGGGGCTATAACGCCTTCGGCAGGTAACCGGCGCGGCGGAGGCGGCCATCACCGGCCCGGACACACCGGAATCCGCCCCGGTTGAAAAAATGCGCCAAATCCCGCACTATGGCGAGGTCCCTGCCGAGCCCCGCCCCGCGGGCGCGGGGAGGGGTCCCCACACGTAAATTCCCTTCCCGGCCCTTCCGGGAAGGATGAAAATTGCAGGTGCCAGCGATGACGCTCGATTACGCGAGGGAGGTGTTTCCCTTCGTCCAAAAGCCGTCGCGCTATTTGGGCAACGAGGTGAACGCCGTCCGCAAAGACCTCTCCCGGGTGCGCAACCGCGGGGCCCTGGCTTTTCCCGACACCTACGAAGTCGGGATGTCCCACAAC
>JBBTDR010000301.1:0-2409 GCA_038042665.1 Nitrospinota bacterium | reverse complement strand
AGATTAAGAGATTCCAACCGAGGAAAAGATACACGAAAAGATATCGAAAGCGATACGAAAGCGTGGGGTCTGCAAGTCGATAAAATATTGATTCATGACATTCGCTTGCTACCTGAGATCTCTCGTCAGTTCTTCGACCGAGTGGACGTTCCCCTTGGCCCCGGCCGGTTGAAGTACTGGTTGCCGTCGGTGAGGGCCACCCGGCCCTCGCGCACGGCGCGGAGGCGGTGCCAGCCGGGCCGCGAGGTGAGGGCCCGCATCTCCTCGCGCGTCTTCGCGAGGCCGTAGCCGCAGGGGAGGACGGCGATGACCTCGGGGTCGCGGTCCACGAGGGCGCTCCACTCCATCCAGGGGGAGCGGGCCCCGGCCTCCCCGAAGAGGTTCTCGCCGCCCGCCATCCCGACCAGCTCGGGCATCCAGTTCCCGGCGGCCATGAGGGGGTCGATCCACTCGATGCAGGCGACCGTGGGCCGCCGCAGGCCGCGCGCCCGCCCGGCGATCGCCGCCATCCGGGCTTGCAGCTTGGCGGCGAGCTTCTCCCCTTCCTCCGGAGCGCCGAGCGCCCCGGCGACCCGGGCGATGTCCCGCCAGATGCCGGCCAGGGCGTTCGGCTCCAGGGAGACGATGCGGGCGTCGCCCCCCGTCCACTGGCGGACGGCCCGCTCCACATCCTTGAGGCTCACCGCGCAGACCTCGCACTGGGACTGGGTGACGATGACGTGGGGGGCGAGGGCGCGGAGGCGCTCCTCGTCCACGCGGTAGACCGAGAAGGCCTCGCGGAGGGCCTTCTTGACGCGGGCATCCACCTCGGCGCTCGACCCGTGGGGGTCGAAGCGGGGCTCGGTGCAGACCGGGAGATCTTTCACCCACTCCGGGTAGTCGCACTCGTGGGAGCGGCCCACGAGATTGCGGCCGAAGCCCAGGGCGCAGACGATCTCAGTGGCGCTGGCGATGAGAGAGACGACCCGCGTGCCGGGTGCCATGGAGGCCCTCCTTTCCGGCCCTCAGAAGTGGAGGCGGAGGCCCGCCATCCAGTTGATGCCCGGGGCGTTGAAGCCGAACACTTCATCGTAATCCTTGTCGGCCAGGTTGTTCACCTTGAGCTCCACCGCCAGGCGCTGGACCCGGGGCAGGGCGAGCCCGGGAAGGGCGGGCTTCCCGTCCTGGATGAGGTCGTAGCCCAGGGTCAGGTCGGTCCGCAGGTAGCTCGAGTTGTGGACCCGGGGGAAGGCGAAGCTGCCCGCGAGCAGGGGACGGAAGTCGCGGTCGGGCCGCTCGCCCACCTCGTGGAGGCTCAGCGTGGCGCGGAAGCGGCCGGGGTGGTAGCTCGCCGAGCCGCTCCACCACCAGTGGGGGCGGCGCAGCAGGCCCTGGCCCTGCCGGAAGTCCTGGCCGCCCCTGCCTCCCCGGTCGTCGGCGACGATGGTGTCGAGGTAGTTCCAGTTGGCCCGGACGGTGAAGCCGCGGAAGTCCACGAGGGCGAGGGAGAGCTCCACGCCCTTGATCTCCACCTTGGAGATGTTCTCGAAGTTGGTGCCGTTCGGGAAGCCGCCGAAGCTGAAGGAGATGAGGTCCTTGAGGGTGCTCTCGTGGTAGGTGGCGCTCAGGACGAGCTGGCGGCCGAGGAGGTACTGGTCCATCCCCGCCTCCCAGCTCTCCTGCCGCTCGCTCTTGAGGTTGGGGTTGCCGCGCAGGACGAGGAAGCCCTGGTCCGAGAAGAAGAAGAGGTCGTTGAAGGAAGGCCGCTTGGTGCCGCTCCCGGCCGCCCCGCGCAGCTTGGTTCCGGTGCGCTCGAAGAGGTAGGAGGCGGAGAGCTTGGTGGTCACGTCGTCCGCGCCGAGGTCGTAGTCGTCCACCCGGGCGCCGCCGGTGAGGGTGAGGTTCTTCTCGAAGATGAGCTGCTCCTGGAAGTAGAGGGAGCGGGCCAGGCGCTGGTGGTTCTCGGTGGTGTTGGTCGAGCCGCGCACCTTCTGGAAGAACCGCTCCTCCTCCCATTGGAAGCCTAGGGTGGTGACGGCGGAGGTGAGGGCGTCCCAGCGGATGTCGGAGCCCGCCAGGCGCAGGTTCACCGGGTGGTCGGTCAGGTAGCGGGTCTGGGTGTTGTCGCTGCGGAAGGCGGAGAAGAAGGGCCGCTCCGCGTCGAGGGCGTCCGCCGGGTCGTGGAAGGTGAAGTCCCGCTGGTAGAAGGAGACTTTGGGGAGGTACTCGAGCCAGGGCGCGGGGCGCAGCTCGAGGCCGAGGCCCGCCATCTGGTCCTGGGCGAGCTGGTAGGCGTTGTGTTCGCGGTCGGTGAGGGGGGGCGCGAGCCGCAGGTCGGTGTTGGTCGCGCCGTCGCTGGAGGTCTGGTCGCGGCGGTTCTGGTTCACCAGGGCGAGGAGGCGCAGCTTGGTGGTTGGGGCGGGGAAGTGG
>JBBTDR010000300.1:0-1198 GCA_038042665.1 Nitrospinota bacterium | reverse complement strand
CCCGGCACCCGCATCGTGGGCCAGTTCGAGGGGAGCCGGGGCTGCCCCTACCACTGCACCTACTGCTCGAGCCCCCACGTGATGGGCATGTACAAGGGCAAGGGCACCTGGCGGCGGGAGAAGAGCCCGCGCCGGATGATGGAGGAGATACGGGACTTCGAGGCCATGAACGGCCTCGACATGATCTACTTCGTGGACGAGATCTTCCTCACCCAGCTCCCGCGCCTGGAGGAGATGGCCGACCTCTTCTCCCGGCACGTGCGGAAACCCTTCCTCTTCATGGAGCGGCCCGAGATGGTGAAGGAGGACAAGATCCGGGCCATCGCCAGGGCCGGGGCCTACAGCATGTCCATCGGGGTGGAGAGCGGGGACGAGGAGTTCCGCAAGCGCGTGCTCAACCGCAAGATGGAGGAGGAGACCATCGTCCGGGCCTTCCACCTCGCCCGCGGGCACGGCATCAAGACCCACGCCTTCAACATGGTGGGCCTCCCCTACGAGGACCGCGGCCGCATCCTCGCCTCGCGCGAGCTGATGAAGCGCGTGAAGCCCGACACCGCCCAGTTCAGCATCTTCTACCCCCTGGTGGGGACTGAGCTGCGCGAGCTCTGCGTCCGGGAGGGCTTCCTGCCCCCGGACGACGAGATGCCGGAGAACTATTACGCCGCCTCGGTCCTCGACATGCCCACCATGCCGCGCGGGGACATCATCAAGTACCAGAAGATGCTCGAGATCCTCTGCGGGCGGGAGGGCCTCTGGGCGGACTTCCTGTGGTGGATGTTCGAGACCTTCCCGGTGACGCTCACGCTCAGGCGCCGGCTCAAGTTCCTGGGCGAGCCCGCCCGCTACCTCAAGGCCTACGGCGCCGCCGGCAGCCTCAAGCGCCTCGCCTTCAAGTTCCGCCGCCGCTTCGGCACCCTCCCCCCGGCCTCCCAGAACGAGATCAGCCAGCCCTACTTCTACGGCCAGAAGTAGGGGCGGGCTTCAAACCCGCCCCCGCGGGAGCCTGACCTGGGCGCGTCTTTCGTGGGGGCGTTCAATTGAACGCCCCTACATGCGTTTTCGTGGATAGTGTCTGTAGGGGCGAACCTCGTGTTCGCCCTGGGTGGGTGCCCATCCAGGAGGGCGATGCCGAGCATCGCCCCTACGGGATTTGTGGGTGCAGGAGGGCCGGGTTGTGTCCGTAGGGGCGCACGGCCGT
>JBBTDR010000299.1:0-4736 GCA_038042665.1 Nitrospinota bacterium | reverse complement strand
CAACTTCCGCGGACAGCAGCATGCGCTGGCTGTCGATCAGCTCGCTGAAACCGCCGCGCTGCGCCGCGTAGTTCACGCGCGCCAGGCCAAACTCGTGCTCCGCGGGGGGCAGGGCCGTGGTGTTCAGCAGCTCCGCCCGCTGGCGCACGCCGATGAGGGGGCGGCCCGGGCCCTTGAGGCGGCGGACGGAGGCGTCGTCGTTCAGCCCGATCACCAGCAGGTCCCCCAGGCGCTTGGCCTGCTGGAGGTACTGGATGTGGCCCACGTGGATGAGGTCGAAGCAGCCGTTCGTGAAGACGACCCGGCGGCCCCGGGCGCGCTCGTGGTGGAGGCGGGGGAGGAGGTCCCCGGCGGGGAGGATCTTCTCCCCGGCGCCCTCGTACCTCCCGCCCTGGGCGGCCTCGAGCTCGGCGGCGGTGACCACGGCGGTCCCCACCTTCCCGACCGCGATGCCGGCGCCGAGGTTGGCGAGGTGGGCGGCCTCGGCGGGGTCCGCCCCCCCGAAGAGGGCGAGGGCGAAGAGGGCGGCGGCGGTGTCCCCGGCCCCGGTCACGTCGTAGACCTCGATGGCCCGGGCGGGCTCGTGGGCGATGCGGCCCTTGGGGCCGAAGAGGGTCATCCCGCCCGCCCCGCGCGTCACCAGGATGAGCTCGGCCTGGGTCTCGCCGAGGAGCCGCTGGGCGGCGCGCTCGATGTTCTCCTCGGTGTCCACCGGGAGGCCGGAGGCCTGGGCCACCTCGGCGAGGTTGGGGGTGAGGGCCCGGGCGCCCCGGTACTTGGCGTAGTCGGGCCCCTTGGGGTCCACGACGGCGGAGAGGCCCTTGGCCCGGGCCCGCGTGAGAAGGGCCTGGGTGAGGCGGGGGCTGAGGACGCCCTTGAGGTAGTCCGAGCAGAGGACGCCCTGCACCCCTTCGGCCGCGCCCGAGAGGGCGCCGAGGAGGGCCTCCTCGGCGGCGGGGGGAGGGGGCTGGTCGGCCTCCTTGTCCACCCGCAGGACGTGCTGGCTGCGGGCGAGGAGGCGGGTCTTGGAGATGGTGGGCCGCCCCGGGACGCGCTGGACGAAGCGGGTGTCGAGCCCCGCCTCGCGGGCCAGGGCGAGGAAACGCCCGCCCTCGGCGTCGTCCCCCACCGCGCCCAGCAGGCGTGCCTCGCAGCCCAGGGCCGCGAGGTTGTGGGCCACGTTCGCCGCCCCGCCCAGGGCCTCGTTCTCGGCCCGCCACCTGAGCACCTGGACCGGGGCCTCGGGGGAGATGCGGTCCACCTCCCCCCAGACGTAGCGGTCGAGCATGAGGTCCCCGGCCACGAGGAGGCGGGGCCGCTGGCCGCCGAAGAGGCGCTGGAGGGAGAGGCTCACGTCGATCCTCCCTCCGGGAAGGCGGCGTCGAGGCGGTGGCAGAGGTAGTGCAGGGCGGCCGCATGGGCCTCCTGGATGAAGCCGGTGTCGTCCGAGGGGACGACGGCGGCGACCTCGGCCGCCCGCGCGGCGGGCCCGCCTCCCTTGCCGCTGAGGAGGGCGGTCTTCACCCCCAGCCGCCGGGCGCACTCCAGGGCGGCGAGGACGCTGGGGGACTTGCCGCTGGTGGTGAGCCCCAGGGCCAGGTCGCCCGGGCGGGCGAGGGCCTCGAGCGGGCGGGCGAACACCTGGGCGTAGCCGAAATCGTTGGCGATGGCGGTCAGGGCGGCGGTCTCGGCCGTGAGGGAGAGGGCGGGGAGGGGGCGGCGGTTCTGGAGGAAGCGCCCGGTCAGCTCCCCGGCGAAGTGCTGGGCGAGGGCGGCGCTCCCGCCGTTGCCGAAGGCCAGGATCTTGCCTCCCGCCCGCAGGCAGGCCAGGGCGGCCGAGGCCAAGGCCTCGATCTGGCGGGGGTATTCGCCCGCCGACGCGGCCTCGAAGCGGCGGGCTCGGTCCGCCAGGAATTCCCTTGCCGAGAGGTCCACCGCGTTCCTCGCGCTTTCTCGCTGGGGGCGGGCGAATGCGTTCGCAAGGATGAAGGCGGGCGTTTCGCCGGGCCAATCTAGCCGATCCCGCCCCCGGGTTCAAGAAGGCCAGCCGGCCTCGGCGAAGCTGAAGAAGGCCCCGCGGCCCACGATGACGTGGTCGAGGAGGGGGACCCCCACGAGCTGGCCGCTCTGGCGCAGGCGGGCGGTGAGGGCCCGGTCCTCGGGGGAGGGGGCGGGGTCTCCGCTGGGGTGGTTGTGGGCGCAGACGACGGCGGCGGCCCGCTCCCTGAGGGCGGCGCTGAAGACCTCGCGCGGGTCCACGGCGGTTCCGGC
Organism: Nitrospinota bacterium; assembly: GCA_038042665.1. Lineage (GTDB taxonomy): Bacteria > UBA8248 > UBA8248 > UBA8248 > UBA8248 > 2-12-FULL-69-37. The sequence continues at coordinate 2,465 of JBBTDR010000299.1, read as the reverse complement.
CAGGGTGCCGCGCGAGATGGTGAGCTCGCGGTTGAGGCGGTGCTTGGTGTCGAGGAGGAGGAGGCGGAACTCCTCGTGGGGGAGGGCGGACATGGCGGGGCCGAGGTGGCGGAAGATGTCCCCCCCGCCGTGGAAGGCGGGGCGCGCGGCGCCCTCGCTGGCGCCGAGGCGCCGGGAGAGCTCGATGCCGGCCTTCACCTGAGCGGCCTTGGCCGGGCCGATGCCCTTCATCTCGCAGAGCTCGGCCACCGAGGCCGTGGCGAGGCCCGCGAGGCTCCCGAAGCGGGCGAGGAGGGAGAGGGCGAGGTCCAGGGCGGACTGGGAGGTGTCGCCAGTGCGGAGGAGGATGGCGAGGAGCTGGGCGTCGCTGAGGGCTTCGGGGCCCCGCTCGATCAGGCGCTCGCGGGGGCGCTCGGCGCTCGGCCAGTGCTTGATCGGGCGCCGGCCCCCGGTCACCTGGCGGGGGCTCCGGGGAAGACGCGCTGGCGGAAGTCCTCGACGGTGAGGCGGATGCCCTCGTCGAAGGGCACCTTGGGCTCCCAGCCGAGGAGGGTGCGCGCCCGGGTGATGTCGGGCTTGCGCACGAGGGGGTCGTCCACGGGGAGGGGCTTGTGGACGATGGGGGCCGGGGAGCCGGTCATCGCCTTGATGTGCCGGGCCAGCTCGAGGATGGTCATCTCGTGCGGGTTGCCGATGTTCACGGGCTCGTGGATCTCGCTCTCCATGAGCTGGATGATCCCCTCGACGAGGTCCGAGACGTAGCAGAAGCTGCGGGTCTGGCTGCCGTCGCCGTGGACGGTGATGGGCTCCCCGCGCAGGGCCTGGGAGAGGAAGGCGGGGACGGCGCGGCCGTCGGCCAGGCGCATGCGGGGGCCGTAGGTGTTGAAGATGCGCACGATGTGGGTGTTCACGCCGTGGGCGCGGTGGTAGGCCATGGTGATGGCCTCGGCGAAGCGCTTGGCCTCGTCGTACACCCCGCGGGGGCCGATGGGATTGACGTTGCCCCAGTACGCCTCCGGCTGGGGGTGGACCTTGGGGTCGCCGTAGACCTCGGAGGTGGAGGCGAGGAGGAAGCGGGCCTTCTTGGCCAGGGCCAGGCCCAGGGCGTTGTGGGTGCCCAGGGAGCCCACCTTGAGGGTCTGGATGGGGTAGTTGAGGTAGTCCACGGGGCTGGCCGGGCTGGCCAGGTGGTAGATGGCGTCCACGGGCCCGTCAATCCGCACGTGCTCGCTGATGTTGTGCTTGTGGAGGGCGAAGCGGCCCTTGGCCCGCGCGAGGAGGGCGTCGGTGTGGGCGGGGTTGCCGGTGATGAAGTTGTCCACGCAGGTGACTTCGTGGCCTTGGTCGATGAGCCGGTCGCAGAGGTGGGAGCCGATGAAGCCCGCGCCGCCGGTGACGACGATGCGCACCTCAGCTCTCCTTGGGGCCGACCGATGGCCGCCCGATGCTGTGGTACTCGATGCCGGCGGCGGCGACCTGCTCGGGGGTGTAGATGTTCCTCCCGTCGAAGATGATGGACTGGTTCATCGAATCCCCCAGCCGGGAGAGGTTCAGCTGGATGAACTCGCGCCACTCGGTGACGATGACGGCGGCGTCCGCGTGCTGGGCGGCCTCGTAGGCGCTGCGGCAGTACTCGATGCCCTCCTCGCCGAGGAGGGGCCGGGCCTTCTCGGTGGCGACGGGGTCGTAGGCGCGCAGGGCGGCCCCGGCCTCCCTGAGGCGGGCGCAGATCTCGATGCTCTTGGCCTCGCGCATGTCGTCGGTGTCGGGCTTGAAGGCGAGGCCTAGGATGGCGATGCACTTGCCCGAGAGGGGCTTGGGCCCCCCGTCGCCCAGTCGCTCGACCACGCGCTGGGTGAGGCGGGGCACGCGCGAGTCGTTCTCCGCGGCGACGGCCTTGAGGAGCTCGAAGGGGGCGCCGAGCTCCTGGGAGGTGTGGACGAGGGAGTCCACGTCCTTGGGGAAGCAGGAGCCGCCGTAGCCCAGGCCCGCCTCGAGGAAGGAGGAGCCGATCCGGGTGTCCGCCCCGATGCCCTTGACCACGGCCTTCACGTCCGCCCCGGCCCGCTCGCAGAGGTTCGCGACCGAGTTGATGAAGCTGATCTTGGTGGCGAGGAAGGCGTTCGAGGCGTACTTGATGATCTCGGCGCTGTGCATGTCGGTGACGAGGATGGGGCGCTCGAGGGGGCGGTAGAGCTCGGAGAGGCGCGCGGCGGTCTCCTCGGAGGAGGTGCCGATCACGATGCGGTCCGGCTGGAGGGTGTCGCGGATGGCCTGGCCCTCGCGGAGGAACTCGGGGTTGCTCACCACCTCGAAGGAGGAGCCCTTGGGGGAGTGGGCGGCGATGACCTGGCGGACGAAGTCCCCCGTGCCGACCGGGACGGTGCTCTTGGTGACGACGATCTTGTGGCCGTTCAGGGCCCCGGCGATCTCCTTGGCGACCGCCTCGACGTAGGAGAGGTTGG
>JBBTDR010000298.1:0-9753 GCA_038042665.1 Nitrospinota bacterium | reverse complement strand
GCCGGTGAGGGCGGTGTTGAAGACCACCTCCCCCGCGGCCTCCGCCTCGGCCCCGAAGGCCCGGCCCCGGAAGACGCGGCCGTCCTCCAGGGCGAGGAGCGCGGGCTTGGCCCGCTCCGGGCGCATCCAGATGCTCACGCCACCCTCTCCCCGGCGAAGATCTGCATGGGCCCCGCGATCCGGTTCATCCGGATTTCTCCATTCACTACAGTGGCGACGGCGCAGCCCTTGAGCCTCCAGCCCCCGAAAGGGGTGTTCCGGCCCCGGCTCTCGAAGCTCTCCGGGTCCACGATGAGCTCGCGCCCGGGGTCGAGGAGGGTCACGTCCCCCGGGGCGCCCTCGGCCAGGGTGCCGAGCTTGAGGCCCAGGGCCTTCGCCGGGCCCGCGGTGAACTTCGAGATGAGCTGGGGGAGCGTCAGCACCCCGGCGTGGTGGAGGCGGTCCAGCGCCAGGGGCACCGCCGTCTCCAGCCCCACCACCCCGAAGGGCACCTCGTCGAACTCCACCTGGAGGTCGGCCTCGTGGTGGGGCGCATGGTCCGAGGCGATGACCTCGATGGTGCCGTCCCGGAGGCCCTCGAGGAGGGCCTGGCGGTCCTCCTCCTCGCGCAGCGGGGGGGCCATCTTGGCCGAGGAGTTGAAGCCCATGAGGGCCTCGTGGGTGAGGGTGAAGTGGTGGGGGGTGGCCTCCCCGCTCACCCGCGCGCCCCGCTTGCGCGCCTCGCGGAGGAGGCCCACCGCCCCCCGCGAGGAGAGGTGGAGGATGTGGAGCCTCCCCCCCGTGAGCTCGGCCAGGCGGATGTCGCGGAAGACGCAGATGTCCTCGCTCGCGGCGGGGTTCCCCGAGAGCCCCAGCAGGGTCGAGACCCTGCCCTCGTGCATCACCTTGCCCTGGGAGAGGGAGCGGTCCTCGGCGTGGTCGAGGATGGGGGCGCCGAGCATCCCGGCGTAGTCGAGGGCCGCCCGCATGAGGGCCGCCGTGCGGACGGGCACCCCATCGTCGCTGAAGGCCACGGCGCCCGCCGCCTGCTGCTCGGCCATCTCGGTCAGCGCCTCCCCCTTCATCCCCGGGGAGACCGCCCCGATGGGGTGGACCCGGCAGGAGCCCACCTCCCGGGCGCGCTTGAGGATGCGCTCGGTGATGGAGCTGGTGTCGTTCACCGGGTCGGTGTTGGCCATGCAGGCCACCGAGGTGAAGCCCCCGGCGGCGGCGGCCCGGGTGCCGCTCTCGATGTCCTCCTTGTACTCCTGGCCGGGCTCGCGGAAGTGGACGTGCATGTCGATGAAGCCGGGGGCCACGACCAGGCCTTTCGCGTCGAGCACCTCGGCCCCCTTGGGGGCGGCGAGGCCCCGCCCCCGCCGGGCGACGCGGCCCCCCTCGATGAGGAGGTCCAGCGCCTCGTCCGTCCCCGAGGCCGGGTCGATGACCCGGCCGCCTTTAACGAGCAAGGGCATCTTCCGTCCTCCTCTTGGGGGCGGCCTCGGCCGCGGGGCTCCCCTCCTCCAGCAGCGGGGGCGCGGGGGCGGCCCCATCCGCCTTGCGGCCCGCGAGGAGGTAGAGGATGGCCATGCGGCAGGCCACCCCGTACTCCACCTGCTCGAGGATGACCGAAAAGGGCCCGTCGGCCACGTCGGGCGACATCTCCACCCCGCGGTTGATGGGGCCCGGGTGCATGATGAGGACGTCGCGCTTGGCCCCGCGCAGGCGCTTGCGGGTGAGGCCGTAGGTGGCGGCGTACTCGCGGTTGCTCGGGAAGGCGGCCCCGGCCCCGCGCTCGAGCTGGATGCGCAGGGCGATGAGGACGTCGGCCCCCCCGATGGCTTCCTCCACCCGCGTCGTCACCCGGGCGCCCAGGCAGCCGGCGTCGGCCGGGAGCATGGGCGAGGGGCCGCAGATAGTGACCTCCGCCCCGAGCTTGAGGAGCCCGGCGATGTCCGAGCGGGCCACCCGGCTGTGGGCGATGTCGCCGATGATGGAGACGTTGAGGCCCTGGAAGTCCTTCTTGTGCTCCCGGATGGTGTAGAGGTCGAGCAGGGCCTGGGTGGGGTGCTCGTGGCAGCCGTCCCCCGCGTTCACCACCGAGCAGCGCAGCTCCCGCCCCAGGTAGTGGGGGGCGCCCGAGGCCGAGTGGCGGATGACGAGGACGTCCGTCGCCATGGCCTCGATGTTCCGGGCGGTGTCGCGCAGGGTCTCCCCCTTCTTCGTGGAGCTCGTCGAGGCGGAGAGGTTGATGACGTCCGCCGAGAGGCGCTTGCCCGCGATCTCGAAGGAGGCGCGGGTGCGCGTGCTGGCCTCGAAGAAGAGGTTGACGATGGTCTTCCCCCGCAGGGTGGGCACCTTCTTGATGTCGCGCTCGTTCACCTCGCGGAAGGAGTCGGTCTGGTCGAGCAGGAAGAGGATCTCCCCCGCCGAGAGCTCCCGGATGGAGAGCAGGTCCTTCCTGCGGAACGGTTCCGGCATCATGGCGTGTCCTCCGGGGCTGGGCCGCGGGACGGGGTCCCGGGGGCGGTTGCCTTCGCGCGCACGACGAGGGCGTCGCGGCCGTCGATCTCCTCGAGCAGCACCTTCACCTCCTCGCCGGGGCGGACGGCGAGGTTCTTCCCCACGAAATCGGCGCGGACGGGCAGCTCCCTCCCCCCGCGGTCGGCCACCACGGCCAGGCGCACCCGGCGCGGGCGGCCGAAGCTCACGAGGGCGGCCAGGGCGGCCCGGGTGGTCCGGCCGGTGAAGAGCACGTCGTCCACCAGCACGATCTCCCGGTCCGCGCAGGAGAAGGGCAGCTCCGTGCGCTGGAGCTTGGCCCGGGCGCCGGCCTCGCGGTCCAGGTCGTCGCGGTAGAGGGTCACGTCCAGGGCGCCCACCGGAGGCAGGGCGGCGCCCAGGGCCTGGATGTCCTTGGCCAGGCGGCGGGCGAGGTGGACCCCCCGCGTCCGCACCCCCACCAGGGCCAGGGCCGGGAGGTCCGCCGTCTGCTCGACGATCTCGTGGGCCAGCCGCCGGAGGGTGCGGCGGACTTGGTCCGGCCCCAGCTCCTCACGCTCCACGGCGGGGTCCCCTCTCCGGGCGGGGGGGGCGCAAGGGGCGCAAAAAAAGCCTCCATCCCGTCTGGGATGGAGGCTCATGGACGCGCGGATTCGCGGTGGTGCCGTACATCGCTGGGTCCTCCTTGACCGCCTCACGGGACGGTCTTAAAGGGGAACCGCCTCAAATCGCCAAGCGTTTCCGGGGCCTCGCCCAGCGCGCCCGCCCCACGCGGATGCACCGGGGAAGCACCGCATCAATCACAATGTAGCAGCCCGGCCCCCGGAGAGCAAGCGGAAACCCTCAAGGACGCCGGACGAGGAAGTCCATCGCCCCCCCCACGGGACCATCCTCCTCCTCCCCGGCCCGGGTATCGCTCAGGATTTCATAGAGCTCGCGGGCCTCGGCCGGGCGGAGCCGCCGCTCCGCGAGGGCCGCCACCCGCACCCGGAGCTCCCGGGCGCCCAGGCGCAGCTCCAGCTCGTCCCCCACCTGGACCGGGTGGGAGGCCTTGGCCGGACGCCCCCCCAGCCGCACCCCCCCGCTCTCGGCCAGCTCCTTGGCGGCGGCGCGCCGCTTCACCAGCCGGCTGAGGGAGAGGAAGAGGTCGAGGCGCACCAGGGCCCTATTGGCTCAGGTCCTTGGGGTCGGCCACGATGCTGCGGGTCTTCTCCACCTTGACCTCGAAGTCGAACCGGGCCTGCTTCGAGTCGGTCTCGAAGGAGAACTTCTTCTCCTGGGGCTTGAGGGAGAACTCCTTGATGATGTCGGCGAAGCTCACCTTGCCCAGGTAGACGTTCGGGAGCATGTAGTTGTGCTCGAAGATGAAGAGGTTGGCCGAGGGGTCCGGGTTCACGAACTCGCGCTGGCCCCTCTCCATGTTGCTGATCTCGTCGGGGCCGATGTGGAGCTTGTCGTCCACCTTCACCTTCTCGGACTTCCAGCGGGGGTCCCGCTGGTTCGCGCCGTAGGCCCAGAAGAGCCGGTCCTTGCCCACGAGCTCGCGCGACTGCCTGAGCTGGATGCCGACGAGGCGGAAAGTCACCTGCTCCCGGACGTCCCGGAAGAGGGCGTCGATGGCCGTCCCGCCCGCGGCGGCGGCTTGGGGGTCGAAGTGGACCTCCAGGAAGGAGGCGCGCTTGAGCTCCGAGACCCATTCGCGGCGGCGCTTGGCGCGCTTCTCATCGAAGAGCTGGTCGCGGATCTTCGAGGAGAGCTGCGCCAGGGGCAGCACCTGCCCCCCCTTGGTCTCGGCGAGGCGGACGATGTGGAAGCCCGCCCGGGTCCGCACCGGCTTGTTGATCTCCCCTCTCCGGAGGCCGAAGATGACGGCCTCGAACTCGGCGAACACCTCGCCCCGCTTGATGAACCCAAGGTCGCCCCCGCGCGGGGCGGCCGGGTCCTGGGAGAGCTTCTTGGCGGTCTCGCCGAAGTCCGCCCCCCCCGTGACCGCCTTGTAGGCGGCCTCGGCCTTGTCCCGCTGGGCGTTGATGTCGGCGTCGGAGGCCCCCTCCTGGAGGGGGAAGAAGATCTGCTGGACGCGCCGCTCCTCCCCCTCGCTGAACTGGGAGGGATTGGCCTTGTAGTAGGCGGCGATCTCCTCGTCGCTCACCGAGACCCGGATGTTCACCTCGAGGCTCTCGGTCTTGCGCACCAGAAGGCGCTCCCGCACCCGCTCGCGGTAGGTCTCGAGGGTCTGCCCCCGGGAGATGAGGTGCCTGCGCAGCTCCTCGGTGGTGATGTTGCTGCGGCCCGTCACGGCGCTCACCGCCTGCTCCAGCTCGGCTTCCCCGACGGTGAGGTTCATCGCCTTGGCCCGCCGGAGGATGAGCTTGTTCTCGACGAGGATGTCCAGACCCTGGAGCTCGATCTCGCGCTTGCGCCGCTCGAACTCCGCGCCGGAGTGGACCTTCGAGAGCTTGGCCACCTCCTCGCTCACGAAGTCCTGGAGCTCGCTCAGGGTGACGATCTCTTGATCCACCTTGGCCACGATGCGCTCGACCGTGACCGGCGCCGCCCAGGCGGCGGGTGCCCAGCAGCCAACGAGGGCGGCGGTCAAGAGGATCCGGCTAGCCAGTCGGAACATGATCGAGGTTTCTCCAGTAGTAGCGGATGGTGGCCCTCTCCCTGAGGGAGGCGATCCAGCGCGCCTGCTCCTCCCGCCCCTTCTGGGCGAGAAGCTCCGCCACGATCTCCGCGCGCACGGACTCGAAGGGGCGGACGCCGGCCGAGCGGCGCTCGGTCACCTGAATCAGCAGATACCCGGAGGGGCTGGCCACGGCCCGGCTGATCTCCCCCTCGTCCAGGTATTTAACCACGGCTTCGATGCTTTCCGGAAGCTCGCCCGCCTCGAAGAACCCCAGGTCCCCTCCCCGGCCCGCCTCCGGCCCGATGGATTCCTTGCGGGCGGCCTGGTCGAAGGAGGTCCCCAGGAGGAGCTGGCCGCGGATGCGACCGGCGTCCTCCCGGGTCTTCGCCACGATCTGGCGCATCCGCCAGCGGCGGTTCACCCGGAACTTCTCGCGGTTGCGGGTGTAGTGGGAACGCATCTCCTCCTCCGAGACCTTGAGCTTGGCGTACACCTCGCGCTCGAGGAGCTGCTCGACCTCCAGGGTCTCGCGGACGTTCTGGATCCACATCTCGCGGTCGATGCCGTCCTCCTGGAGGGACCGCTCGAAGCCGGAGGGCCCGTACTGGCGCGCGACGGCCTCCACGTAGAGGCGCACCTGGCGCTCGTCCACGTGCTCCCCGCTCTCGCGGAACCGCTGGAGCAAGAGGCGGCGCTCGACCATCTGCTCCACCACGTTCCGCAGCGCCTCCCCGCTGCGCTTGATGGAGAGGGAGCGCTTCCCGTCCACCCGCAGGACGGCCTGGAGGTCCCCCACCGTGATGGCTTCGCCGTTCACCTCGGCGATGACGTCCTGGGGCGAGGCCCCGCCCGTGGGCCCCTCGCCGCAGCCGGCGAGGCCGAGCGCGAGCGCCGCGGCGCAGGCGGGAAGGAGGCGTCTCATGCCTCCCCCTCCTCTTCCTCATCCCCGGCCGGCACCGCGATGGTCTGGGCCTCCTCCTCGGGGATACAGGCCTCGAAGGCCTCGAGCAGGCGGACGAGGCGCGCGAAATCCTCCTCCCAGGGCCCGGTCAGGGCGCAGCGGAAGCTGTGGGTGCCGGTGAAAGACATGCCCGGGCTCTCCAGGAAGGCCGCCGAGAGCTCGTAATCCCCGGGAAAGATCTCGAAGTGGGCCTCCCGCCCCTTGACGTGCAGGCTCCTCACCCCGCAGCGGCGGGCGCGCACGCGCAGCTCCGCCAGCTGGAGCAGCCGCTGGGCGCGGGAGGGAAGGGGGCCGAAGCGGTCGGCCAGCTCGCGCTCCATCTCCCGGATCTCCCGGGGCGAGGCGGCGGCGGCCACCCGCCGGTAGACCTCCAGCCGCTCGGCCTGGGCGGGCACCCACACCGGGGGGATGGACCCGGCCACGGGGAAGCTGAGGTCCGGCTCCCGCCGCTCCACGGTGCGGCCCTTGGACTCCTGGATCACCTCCTCCAGGAGGCGGCAGTACATCTCGAAGCCCACCGCCGCGATGTGGCCCGACTGGCGGTGCCCCAGGAGGTGGCCCGAGCCCCGGATCTCGAGGTCCCGCATGGCGAGCTTGAAGCCCCCGCCCAGCTCGCTCAGCTCCTCCAGCGCCTGGAGCCGCTCGCGCGCCTTCTGGGTCATGGCCTCGGCGCCGGGGACGAGCAGGTAGGCATGGGCCTGGTAGCGGTCCCGCCCCACCCGGCCCCGGAGCTGGTAGAGCTGGGCCATCCCGAGGGTGTCCGCCCGGTTGATGAAGATGGTGTTCACCGTGGGGATGTCGAGGCCGCTCTCAATGATGGTGGTTGAGAGGAGGATGTCGGCCTTGCGGGAGACGAAGTCCTCCATCACCTGCTCGAGCTCCCGCTCCCTCATCTGCCCGTGCCCGGCGAGGATCCTCGCCCCCGGGGCCACCTTCTGGAGGAAGCGGGCCATGGCGGGGAGGCTCCCCACCCGGTTGTGGACGAAGAAGACCTGCCCGCCCCGGTCGAGCTCGCGGCGGATGGCGTCGCCCACCACCTTGGCCCCGAAGCGGGCGATGTAGGTGCGGGGGGCGAGCCGGTGCCGGGGCGGCGTCTCGATGATGCTCAGGTCGCGCGTCCCCGAGAGGGCGAGCTGGAGGGTGCGCGGGATGGGGGTGGCCGTCATGGAGAGAACGTCTACGTCCACCTTCAGCTTCTTGAGCTTCTCCTTGTGGGAGACCCCGAAGCGGTGCTCCTCGTCCACGATGAGGAGGCCCAGGTCCTTGAAGGAGACGTCCTCCTGGAGCAGGCGGTGGGTGCCGATGACGATGTCCACCTCCCCCTTGGCCAGGCTCCGGGCCACCTCGGCCTGATCCTTGCGGCTGCGGAAGCGGGAGAGCATCTCGACCTCGACCGGCAGCGCGGCGAAGCGCTCCCGGAAGGTGTCCAAGTGCTGGTGGGCCAGCAGGGTGGTGGGGACCACGAGGGCCACCTGCTTGCCGCAGGAGACGGCCCGGGCCGCCGCCCGGAGGGCCACCTCGGTCTTGCCGTAGCCCACGTCCCCGCAGATGAGGCGGTCCATCGGGCGGGGGCGCTCCATGTCGGCCAGCACGTCCCGGATGGCCTGATCCTGGTCCGGGGTCTCCTCGTACTGGAACCCGGCCGTCATCTCCCGGTCCCAGGCCCCGTCCTGGGCGAAGGCGAAGCCCACGGCCGCCCCGCGCTCGGCGTAGAGGCGCACCAGGTCGCGGGCGATGGCCTGGAGGGCCTTCTTCACCCCCTTCTTGGCCTTGTCCCAGCGGGAGCCGTCGAGGCGTTCCAGGGCGGGGGCCTCCCCCGACCCGCGGTAGATGTGCACCTTGTCCACGTCGTCCATGGGGACGTAGAGGCGGTCCCCCCCGGCGTAGGCCAGGGTGAGGAACTCATCCTCTCCCTCCGCATGCTCGATGATCTGGGTGCCCAAGTAGCGCCCGACCCCGTGAGCCACGTGCACCAGGAAGTCGTTCGCCCGGAGGTCGCGCAGGCCCTCCCCCGGGCGTCCCCGCCCGGCCCGCCGGCGCAGCCGGCCCAGGGAAGTGACGAGCAGGTCCTCCGAACGGAAGAACACCCGCCGCTCGCCGGGCAGGTGGAAGCTCGAGGTCAGCCTCCCCTCCACGATGGCGACGCCCGCCCCCTCCTCCAGGAGGCAGGCGCCGGGCGCGAGGAGGGGCACCTCCACCTCCCGCTCGCGCAGCAGGGCCTGGAAGCGCAGGGCCTGGGTGCGCTCCTCCGCCGCGAGGAGCACCTCCGCGCCCGCCCGCCGCCAGGCGGTCAGCTGGTCCATGAAGGCGTCCAGCCGGCCCCGGATGGGGGAGAGCCGCTCGGCGGTGAGGGCGGGGGGGGCGCCCCCCTCCTCCCCGGCGTCGTCCAGCCCGAGGGGGTCGAGCTCCAGGCGGGGCCAGAGGGAGAGGGCCTCGGCCACCTCCCCGGGCCGCATCCACAGCCGCTCGGGCGGGAAACCGATCAGCCCGCGCTCATCGGCGAGGGCGGCTTCCTCGGCCAGCTCGGCCCAGAGCTTCTTCTCCGCCGCGGCCAGCGCGTCGGCGTCGTGCAGCATCCAGAGGGCGTCGCCCGGCACGGCGTCGAAGAACGTGGCCATCGGATCCACGAAAAAGGGCGAGAGCCCCTCGGCCCCCGGGAAATGGCCCTCCACCTCGAGGAGGCGGAGCATCCGCTCGACCCGGCCCGCGAGGCCGGGGTCCCCGCCCGCCGCCCGCCGCAGCGCCTCCGCCCCCCGCCCGCGCTCGGCGGCGGAGAGCAGGAGCTCCCGGGCGGGGAACACCCGCACCTCCCGCCGGGAGCGGAGGGTGCGCTGGGTCTGGGGGTTGAACTCGCGCAGGGAGTCCACCTCGTCGCCCTTGAGGTCCATCCGGATGGGGCATGGCTCCTGGGGCGGGAAGAAGTCCACGATGCCCCCGCGCACGGCGTACTCGCCCGGCGACTCCACCACCGAGCGGCGCTGGTACATGAGTCCTTCCAGGCTGCCGAGGAAGCCCTCCCGGTCGATCTCCTCGCCTTCCCTCAGGGTGCGGGTGCGTTCGCGCAGGCGGCCCAGGGAGGGCAGCCGCCCGGCGATGGCCTCCGGGGTGGTGAGGACGAGCCCGCCCCCGCCGCCCAGCAGGAAGTCGAGGGCCCCCATGCGCGCCCCCACCACCTCGCTGGAGGGAGAGAGCCGGGCATAGGGATAGACGTCCCAGGCCGGGAAAGCGAAGACGCGGAAGCGCCCCTCCCCTCCCGCGGCCTCCCCCAGGAAGACCCGGAGGTTCTGCTCCACCTGGGCCAGGCGGCGGGGGTCGGCCTCGACGTAGATGAGCGGAGCGGAGAGCTTGGGCAGCAGGCGGGCGAGCCACCAGGCGCGGGAGGCCTCGTCGCCGCCCCGGAGGCGGACGCGGCGCTTGCCCTCGGGCCGGGAGATGAAGGAGAGGAGCGCTTCGTTCATGAGCCGTACACCCGCCCCAGGCGTCGGCAGAGGCCGGAACGCATCCCGCGCGACTTCCCGAACCTTCGCCTTGGCGGACTGGGAAATCCGATCAGTTCAGCAGCTTCTCGGTGATGACGAAGTCCCGCACGACATTCGAGTCGGATTCCGGCAAGGAGATTCTCGCGCCGTTCAGGGACAATTGGGTGCCCGCGGCGTTCCCCACCGTGACGATAAAGCGCTCG
>JBBTDR010000297.1:0-3541 GCA_038042665.1 Nitrospinota bacterium | reverse complement strand
CCCTTGGTCTCCTCCCGGAGCGCCGCGAGCAGCCCCCGGAGAGCGCGCTTGTACCCCCCGGGGCCGATGGGGAAAACCCGATCCTTCGGGCCCTTCGAAGGAGCCGCAACGCGCCACTCCACAAGAGCCCGCCTGGCCTCGGGCAAGAGCGGCACCTCGCGCACGGCGGCCTTGCTCTTGGGGAGAATGTACCCTCCATCCCGATCCCATGAACGCCGGACGGAGAGGATGGGGTGCTTTCCGTCAAAGTTTATGTCGCCCCATTGAAGCGCAAGGATTTCACCCTCCCGGAGCCCCGAGTACACCGCCAAGGTGAAAAATGCTCCCCACGGCTTCGGAGGCGCGAGCATGTCGCAAGCCTTCTTCGTGAACGCTTGAATCTGCGCCTCGGTTTCCAGGATCGTCGAATTTCGCTTTGGGGCTTCGTCCGGCCGATGATCCTCCGCCACCCTGGGAACCTTCACGTGAGCGGCGGGATTATTGAGCACGATCCCCCGCTCCATCGCATCGGCCAGGATGAGGTGAAGGAGCCCGACAAGGCCCCGCGCGGTCCGCGCCGACAAGCCCTTGCCGCGCATCTTCCGGGCGAAGTCCTCCACGTCGGGCCGGGAAATTCCCTGTATCCTCCATCCGCCGAAATGGGGGAGGACATGAAGGCATAGGTTCGACTCCCAGGCGCGCCGGGTGGAGGGCTTGGCCCCCTTCCGGGCGAACCAGCCGGAGCCCTCCAGGGAAATTTCCCATGCCGTCCCTGAGTGCTTCGCGCCCATAAACTGCGCCAGTGTGATCTTGTTCGGGATGAAGCGCTCGCCAAGGTTCTTCGTCCGGTGCCCTAGCTCATCCCGCCGCGAGCGGGCCTCCCGCTCAAATTCAAAGAATTCGAAATGTCGTTTCGCTTCCGCGTCCCGCCACTCCAGCCGCCAAGGGCGGGCGGGGTATTTCGTCTCATCCATCTTTTTGACTGTCGCCACGGCTCATCCTCCTATGCGGGCTTCTTCCGTTTCTTCCCCTCCAGCGCCTTCACCACGATCCGCCTCACCACGTCCGAAAGGCTCCGGCCCTCCGCTTCGGCGATCCCCTCCAGGCGAAGCCGCACGTCCGCCTCCAGGCGAAGGGCGATCTTGTCCTCTTTCGTGACGGGCCTTTTCATGTTAGACACTGTACCACACCCCGGGCGGGGGGGCAAGGGGTCATGCGGCGGGCTCCCGGGCCGGGACCTGGACCTGGACCTGGGCCAAGTGTTGGAGTGGTTCTAGAATATCTTTCGCGGCGTTCGTCAGAAAAGCCCGGGCGAAGGCTTCCCCACCCTTGCGGCTACCGCAGAACATGATCGGGGCGAAGCGGCCCGTCCAGGCGGAGATCGTCCCCAGGGCGCTCTGCCAACTCATCCGAGAGAGTGAACCATCGGCCAGGCCGCGAAGAAGGGTATCTAGGTTGTACTCCACCACCACGGCCCGATAGCGGTAGCCGCGCAAGGCCGCCAGTTCCGTCTCAAAGCGCCGCCGCTGAGAGGTCATGCAGGCGATAAAATCCGAGAGTGATTTCCGCTCGACGGCGATCCATTTTTCCATGCCTCCCACGCTGTAGTCGCCATGCGGCAAGGCGGCCGTCTCCGTCTGCATCCCGGCGAAGGTGAAAGGCGCTTGTTCGCGGCTGTCCACGATGATCGTGATCTGCGAGGGTGGGATCACAGCCGCTCCCACTTGCCGCCCCGCCGCCCCTTCTTCGCCGGGGCCTGGGGGAGCGGAGGAGGCGGGGAAGAAGGGGGAGAGTCAACGATGGTGAAGCAGGCCGAGAGGGCCGGGTTCCATGCGGTCGCCGCTCGGATCGCGCGCTGCGTCATGCCAATGCAGTCAGAAATGTCGGCCAGCGCGTTGAAATCCTCCAAAGCCGTCCGCCGGGACTCCCCAGGCTTGGCGTGGTGCGGGCAGGCGCAGAGGGCAAGCCGCCGGGGGCCGCCGCTGCGCCGGAGGGCGAGGATGGAGGCCAAGCGGATCGCCTTGGTGGACCCGCAGGCCGCACACTCAAGCCGAATCGCCAAGCCCCCGAGAGTGTCCATCCTGGATTACAGCGGACGGGGCAGAGCGCCCGGAGGATGAGACGCCCCACCCCGCCGCTGCTCCTCCTCCTATGGAACGATCACGGGCGAGCCGGGCACCATCTCGATCCGCACATACTCGTCAATGATCGCCTGGGTTGTGTCCGGCAGCCCCCGCGCCTCCGCGACCGGCCGGAGCAAACCCTTGAGGGTGCTCAGATGGATATAGGGCGGGAGGACGGCCCCGCGCTTGAGAAACCTGCAACCCTCCACGGACTTTAGGACAGTCATGCGCCGGATCATGGTCGCCCCTCCCGCAAGCCAGCCGCGATCTTCGCCTTCGGCCGCCTCCCCGGGCCGCGCTTCGGCTCGAGGCCGGGAGTCTCGGCGGGAAGCTGCCGCAACCACTCCTCCAAGCGCCAAGCGCGAAGCGGCGTCCGGCCCGGCGACCACGCGTCCTCCGCCTCCAAGGTCTTCGGGTTCACGGCGAGCCGCTGGCTCGGCCAAGCGGCATTGCCTTCGACGGCGAAGGAAAGCGTTTCCTCCAGCCGCGCGATCTCTTTGTCCAACTCCGCGCGGCGCGCCGTGAGGTGGGAGAGATCGTGCTGCCCATGCGAATTCTCCGGGGCCGCCTCCAGCGCCTCGGTGAGAAGCCCCACGATCCCATCGGCGAGCGTCACCACCAGGGCCGCGTCGAGGTCCTCCACCTTGATGCCGTCGCCCGGGGCAAGGCGGCCAAGTAACGATGTAGCCTCCGCTAGCGCCTCCTCCGCAAGCCGGGCGGGCAGGGCGGCGATCATGGCCCGCTTGTCCGCCTCGCTCGCATTCGATTGGAACGACAACGATTCCTTTTCTTGGCGAAGGGCGATCAGCCGATGCCCCGCTTGCTCGACCTCGTTTCTTTCCATGCGATTTCCTCCGTTTGCTGGGCGGCCTTGTTCGGCTACAAGCGCCAATAGGCTTCCGACAATTCCTTGCCGCCGGGCGCCGAGAATCCAACCATGTCGTGCACCTCCTCATCCGAGAGATCGGGATGCTGGGCGCGCAGGCCCGCGAAGCGCGACTCGTACACGTCCGCGATACTCTGGCCGGGTGGCAACATCAGCCCCCGCCCCAGCTCGCGTTTGGGCCGGAGGGCGAAGGCGCTCGCAATCAGCGCGTCGTGCTTACCCTCGATTTCGATCTGAGAGAGGGCGTCGTAAGTGTCGGTCGCCTCGCCAGCGGCGATCCGCTCGCGGCACAGAATGTCGAGGCGCGAGTAGGCGAAGGGGTCACCTCCCGGGCGCGGCCGGCGGGGGCTTTCCAGGGTTTCCCGGCGAACGACGCCCCCCGCCGCGAAATGGCGCGGGGCGTGGTGCTGCGACATGTTCTTGCAGGCGGCGGGGCCGTTGAAATCAAAGACGTACGTTTTCTTGATCATCGGTTTCTCCTTTCGTGGATGAAGGGCCCCGCCGCGCCCCGCCTCGCCGCCCGCCCGGGGGTGGGCCGGGGGGACGGCAGGCG
>JBBTDR010000296.1:1620-6347 GCA_038042665.1 Nitrospinota bacterium | reverse complement strand
CTTCTCCCGGTAGCAGTGGTGCCCCTCGTCGTTGATCACGAGGATGTTCTTGATTCCCATCAGCCCGGGCATGACCCGCTGGAGCATCTGGCCTTCGGTTTCCGTCGTGTTCAGATCGGGGCCGTGACCCTTCAGCAGCGACCGGCCGCCCTTGGAAAGCTCCATGCGTTCACGAAGCTTGAAGGCGTGGAAGTTGGTGATGACGATCTTGGCGCGGTCCAGATCGGCCAGCATGTCGTTCGGGACAAGCTCCCGGCTCTGGTAGTAGCTGTCCGGGTCGTTGGGCTGGAGCACACGCAGGCGGTCGCGGATGGTCAGCCCGGGGGTAACCACGAGGAACCCCCGCGTGAACCGGCTGCTGCTGGGCCGACGCACGGCGTTGATCGTCTGCCAGGCGATCAGCATGGCCATGACGGTGGTCTTTCCGGCGCCGGTGGCCAGCTTCAGCGCCAGGCGCATCAGCTCCGGATTGGCGTCGTTGTTCGCATTGGCCAAATGGTCCAAAAACTGATCCCCGATCTTTCCTTTTTTGGGTGCCACCTCCATCAGCCAGATGGTCACCTCGACCGCCTCCACCTGGCAAAAGAATGGCCGGAGGTTGTTGAACTTGTGATGCCGCCAATGCTGGAGCAGGCGGGCGGTTTCCGGCGTGACCTGCCAGTCGTTGGGGTTCGGCAAGCGGCGCCATAGGTCTACATGGCGGCGCAGGTCATTGATGACCGGGGTGGGGTCGTACCGCTGCTCCTGGGTCGAAAGGCCCTTGCCCTCGTCAAAGAGGATGTCCTGCTGCGCGGCGGCATCCTTCCGCTTCCTGGGCTTGGGGATGGGGGTTATGAACTCGGCCCGGCGGCGGTTTTCGATGATCCGCTGGGTCGGCTGGCCCTGTGCATCCAGCTCCCAGTAGCGAGCGGGATACTCGTAGGGAGAATTGAGGATCGGATGCTCGAAGAACCGGTTGTTATCTTCTGTCATTGGCCAAGAGTACCCCAATGGCCTGAGGGCGGGAATTCTTCGAGAGCCAACCCCCTCTTTCAGTCCTAAATCGGGGCGATTCGGGAATCGGAAAATGCAATATACAAGAGGACGAGAGGGAGGGAAAGGACAGCATAGGTTTGGCCCCCCTTCACAACTGACCCATTCACCGACCCAGCCCAAAGATCCCGGAAATCCCGTACAATCCAGCCCCAATCCTCCCCTGTGTCCCCCTTGACTCCTCTCCCCCAAGGAAGCGTCCATGTCCACCCAAGGAGACCATGGACATGGATGGGCATTTCGATGGGCAATTCGCTCGCCTGCAGAACCTCACCCTCGAAAAACTCCGCCAAGAGTGGCGCAACGCTTTTGAAACCGATCCTCCCGCCTGTCGTAGCCGAGAGGTCGTTCGGCAGCTCCTGGCTTGGCGGATCCAGGAGAAGGCGCTCGGCGGACTCTCCCCGGAATCCCGCCGCCGACTGAAGCAACTGGCGGGCGCCTTCGGACGCAACCCCGATCACAAGCTCGCCGCCTCCCCCCTTCCCAAGCCCGGCACCGTCCTGGTGCGCGAGTGGAAGGGTGTCCTCCACCGCGTCCAGATCCTCCGCGAGGGATTTGAATATGAGGGCGAGCGTTTCGACTCCCTCTCCGAGGCGGCGCGCAAGATCACGGGCACCCGCTGGTCGGGTCCCCTCTTCTTCGGCCTGAAGCCCTCCACCCAGGAGGCCAAGCCGTGACCAAGACCGCCTCCCTCCGGTGCGCCATCTACACCCGCAAGTCCTCCGAAGAGGGGTTGGAGCAGGGGTTCAACTCCCTCCACGCCCAGCGGGAAGCCTGCCAGGCCTACGTTAAGAGTCAGGCCGGGGAGGGCTGGGAGCTGATCGAGACCCCCTATGACGACGGGGGCTACTCCGGTGGGACGATGGAGCGGCCGGGGCTCCAAAGCCTCCTCGCCGACATCGGGCGAGGTCTCATCGACGTCGTGGTCGTCTACAAGGTGGACCGCCTGACCCGCGCCTTGAACGACTTCGCCCGGATCGTGGAGACCTTCGAATCCCACAAGGTCTCCTTCGTCTCGGTCACCCAGGCCTTCAACACCACGACCTCAATGGGGAGGCTAACCCTGAACGTCCTCCTCTCCTTCGCCCAGTTCGAGAGGGAGGTCACAGGGGAGCGCATCCGGGACAAGGTCGCGGCCTCCAAGAAGAAGGGGATCTGGATGGGGGGCATCCCTCCCCTGGGCTACGACGTCCGGTACCGGAAGCTCGAGGTGAATTCGGAAGAAGCGGAACAGGTCCGGTTCATCTACCAGCGCTATCTGGAACTGGAATCGGTCCCCGACCTCGTGACGGACCTGAAAAAGCGCGGGATCCACAGCAAGAGCTGGACCACCCAGAAGGGCCTTCAGCGAATCGGAATCCCCTTCGCCCGGGGGGCCCTCTACACTCTCCTGCGAAACCCCGTCTATATCGGTCAAATCCACCACAAGGAGAAGATCCATTCTGGCGAGCACGAGCCGACCGTCTCCCGCGAGCTGTGGGACAAGGCGCAGGATATGCTCGCCGCGAACCGAAGGAACCACCGCAAGGAGAAAACCTCAAATCCCAGGAATCTCCTCGCCGGGATCCTCTTCGACGACCGGGGGAATCGCATGGCCCCGACCCACGCGACCAAAGGGGGAAGGCGCTATCGCTACTACGTGAGCCGGGCCCTTCTCGACCGGAACCCCGATGCCGCAGGCAGCATCCCGCGGGTTCCCGCCCAGGCGATCGAGGAGCTGATAACCGAGCACATCAGGGAATTCCTCCCAGCGGCCTCCCACAACCGCTGGGAGAAGATGTCCCCGGGCGAGCAGATCCAAAACCTTCGCCAGGCCCTCCGGAAGGTCGAGATCCGCGGGGAGGTGGTGGAGGTGAACCTTTTAAAATCGGCTCTCGATCCGCAAGCTGTTGGCCTCGAACGGAACGGCCACTCTGGGGACCGATATATTGACCAGGGCGACGTCCTGGTCCTTCGGATCCCCATCCGCCTCAAGACCTGGGGTGGAGAGCAGGTCATTCACGCCCCGAGGGAAGGCTCACCGGAGAATGGAGATGCTCCCGACAGGACCCTCATCAAGGCGGTGGCGCGGGCATTCGAATGGCGGGAAGCGCTGGAGAATGGGGAGGTACCTTCCCTCTCGGAATTGGCCCGAAAGGCCGGATGCACGGAGGATTATGTCCGCCGAATCCTGAAGTTGGGGTTCCTCTCGCCGGAGATCGTGGAGACGATTCTCCGGGGGAGGCAGCCGCATGGGGTCAATCTGGCCCGGATTCTCCAGACCGACCTGCCTCTCTCCTGGACGGCCCAGCGAAAAGCGCTGGGGTTTACGCCCACTTCATAGCCCGAATTGCCCGAAACCCGACCGAAAATTTGGCGCGAGAGAATGAGGGCGATTCAGCCCTCATTCCTGGGCCAGAAATCCGACCGGAGAGAATCCGCTCGCCGGAAGAATTCGGGGAAAGACCCGGAAACACGGCCCAAAACAAAACTCCCCAACCCCGGAGAGGAGTTGGAGTGGACTGTCTGGTGGAGGCGGCGGGAATCGAACCCGCGTCCGAAAGGCTTCGGCCATGAGCGTCTACGCGCGTGTCCGGCAAATTGAGTTTCGCCTGGAGTCGCGCCCGCCGGCGGGGCTCTCCTCCGGGCTAGTCCGGTTGGTTTCGCCGCCGGGGCCTTCGGACCGCAGGCCCCGGAAGCTAGTCCGCATCATGGCGTCCCGGCCCCGTCCCGCGGACGAGGACGGGCGGGACGCTCGCTAGCGGTTAGGCCGCGAGAGCCAGCTCAGTGTCGGCTGGTGTGTTTTGCCACATTGATAACGGGGCCTAGTGGCGTCCCCGGCGCGCAGCTCAGGCGTCAATCCCTCCCGTCGAAACCTGGTCGCCCCCATAATGCGCGGTTTCCCCCGGGCGGCGACATCGCCCGGCGGAGCCCATCATAACGCAGATCCCACGCCACTAGCCCTTGTTCCGCTCGCGGAGCGCCCGCTCCACGTCGCGGCTGGCCGCCCGCTCCTTGAGCTCCTCCCGGCGGTCGTAGAGCTTCTTGCCCTTGCCGAGCCCCATCTCCACCTTGGCCTTCCCCTTGGAGAAGTACATCTTCAGGGGCACCAGGGTGAAGCCCTTCTCCTGGGTGCGGCCGAGCAGGCGCTTGATCTCGTCCTTGTGGAGGAGGAGCTTCCGCGGCCGGGTGGGCGCGTGGTTGAAGATGTTCCCCTGGCCGTAGGGGCTGATGTGGCAGTCCACGAGCCAGGCCTCCCCCTCCCGCACCTCCCCGAAGGCCTCCTTCAGGTTGGCCCGGCCCTCGCGCAGGGACTTCACCTCGGTCCCCGTGAGGACGAGCCCGGCCTCGTAGCTCTCCTCGATGAAGAACTCGGCCCGCGCCCGGCGGTTCTCGGCGATGATCTTGATGCCGGGCTTGGCGCCTTCGGCCTTGGCCATCCGGGGATAAACCTCCCGCCTCCCGGCCTTTTCCCCCAGGAGGCTGAAAAAACCGGAGGGGGCGCAGCGCCCCCTCCGGTCCTGCTCCCCTCCCAATATACGGCATTCGGCGACTTTTCGCCAACCGCCCGCCCCGAGCGCCGAAACGGAAAGACCCATCTTTCAAGCGGATAGGTCATAAGCGTCCATTTGTTCGGGGTGGTTCCCCTCACTGTCCAACCGTTCGGGGTGGTTCCCCTCACTGTCCAACCGTTCGGGGTGGTTCCCCTCACTGTC
>JBBTDR010000296.1:0-1520 GCA_038042665.1 Nitrospinota bacterium | reverse complement strand
CAACCGTTCGGGGTGGTTCCCCTCACTGGCGTTTCTTCCGCCGCCCCGGACGGCGTTTGCCCTTGGGCTTGGGGGGGCGCTCCTTGCGCTGGGGGCGCCGCTCGCGCTGGGGGCGGCGCATCCCGAAGGGTTGGCCGAGCCGGCGGGCGCCCTCCTCGCCTGGGGCGGCCTCGCGCGTGCCCCCGGCGAGGAGGCGGAAGCTCACCTGCCGATGGGCGAGGTCCACCCCCTCGACCCGCACCGTCACCGGGTCGCCGAGGCGGAAGCGCTTGCCCGTGCGGCGGCCCAGGACGGCGAACTCCTCCGGGAGAAACGCATAGTAGTCGTCCGTCAGCCACTCCAGCGGGCACATCCCCTCGACGAAGCTCCCGTCGAGCTCCACGAAGAGCCCGAAGGCCGTCACCCCGGAGATGTGGCCCGGGAAGCGCTCCCCGATCCGGCCCTTCATGTAGAGCGCCTTGTGGAAGGCCACCATCTCGCGCTCGGCCCCCTCGGCGGCGCGCTCGCGCCCGGAGATGACCTCGCAGTGGCGGGCGAGCGCCCGGGCGTCGGGCCGGCGCCGGTCCCCGCGCAGGAGGCGGCGGAGCCTGCGGTGCACCAGCAGGTCCGCGTAGCGGCGGATGGGGGAGGTGAAATGGGTGTAGCGCCCGAAGCCCAGGCCGTAGTGCAGGGCCGGGGCGCTCGCGTAGCGGGCGAGCTTCAGGCTGCGCAGCGCGATGAGGTTCACGTAGCGCTCGGCCTCCCGGCCCCGCACGGCGTCCAGCACCCCCTGGAGGGGGCCGGGCTTGAGGAGCTCCTCCGCCGGCGGCACCGGGAGCCCCAGCCGGGCGAGCACCAGCCGCAGGGACTGGAGCTTCTCGAGCTCGGGGGGCTCGTGGACGCGGTAGACCCCCGCCCCGCCCCCCGCGTCCAGGAACTCGGCCACCGCGCGGTTGGCCGCGAGCATGCACTCCTCGATCAAGCGGTGGGAGCGGTGGCGGACGGAGCGCTCGATGGCGAGGGGGTCGCCCTTGTGGTCGAGCAGCACGAAGGCCTCGGGGAGGTCGAAGTCCAGGCTCCCCTCGGCCATCCGGCGGTCGTGGAGCTTCTCCGCCAGCGCCCAGAGCCCGCGCAGGGGGCCCTCGAGGCGGGCCGCCCCCTCGCGCTCCCCAGGTTCGGCCTCGACGCCCTCGTCGAGGGCTGAGCCCGCGCCCTCGTACGTCAGGGAAGCCCGGGAGCGGATGCGCCCGAAGGCCAGGCGGAAGCCCTGCCGCCGCCCCTCGGCGTCGAAGTCGAGGAAGGCCGAGAGCACCCGGCGCGTCAGCCCGGCGTTGAGGGAGCAGACCTCCCCCGTCACGCGCGGGGGGAGCATGGGGAGGGCGCGATCGGGGAAGTAGACGCTGTTCCCGCGCCGGCCGGCCTCCCCGTCCATGGCCGAGCCTTCGGGGACGTAGCGCCCCACGTCGGCGATGTGCACGCCGAGCCGCCAACCTCCGCCGGGCAGGCGCTCGACCGAGACGGCGTCGTCGCGGTCGCGGGCG
>JBBTDR010000295.1:0-3645 GCA_038042665.1 Nitrospinota bacterium | reverse complement strand
AACCCGGGGAGGGGCAAGGGGAGGGGCCGCGCGCGCCCCTCAGTCCGGCGCCCGGTTCTTCCCGTCCCCGGCCCGTTGGGCTAGGATGGCTCCTCCCGCAGGGTTCCAACTTCCGAGGAGCGCAGAACAGATGGCCAGCCCGTTCCGCCCCCCTGCCTGGCTCCCGGCCCTGGCCTTGTGCATGCTTTCCGTCGCCCTCTCCGGCGAGGCCCGAGGGCAGGGGACCCCCGCGTGGCCCGGGCTCGCCCAGAGCACCCGCTGCGAGCACGACTTCCACTGCTTCCGGGGCTTCTGCGACCGGGGCCGCTGCCGGGAGCGCAAGGGCGAGGGGGAGCGCTGCGTCCATTACAATGAGTGCGCCTCGGACTTCTGCAACCGGGGCCGCTGCGAGGCCCGGCGGGAGGAGGGGGGCCAGTGCAGCGACAACACCCACTGCGCCGAGGGCTTCGTCTGCGACGGGCGTCGCTGCCGCCCGGGCCGGGAGGAGGGGCGCAGGTGCGTCCACTACTCCGACTGCGCCTCGGGCTTCTGCGACCGGGGCCGCTGCGAGCCCCGGCGGGAGGAAGGGGGCCAGTGCAGCGACAACACCCACTGCGCCGAGGGCCTCTACTGCGACGGGCGGCGCTGCCGCCCCCAGCGGCCCTCGCGGCGGAGGTAGCCTTCCTTTGACCCCCATCGGCCACGCCGCCGTCTCGGTGCTCGCGGGGCAGGCCTCGCGCCGGCTCCCCCTCTGGGCGCTGGTGCTGGGGGGCGTCCTGCCGGACGCGGACTATGCGTTCTTCCCCTTTGATTTCTTCATGAGCATCCACCGGGTGGTGACCCACAACTTAGCCTTCGCCTTCGGGGCCGCCCTGCTGGCCGCCGGGGTCGCGCGGCGGGAGAAGGGATGGGCGGCCCTCGCCGCCTTCGCCGGGGTGGTGCTCCACTGCCTCGCGGACTCGGTGATGGACTCGAACGCGGCCAACGGGATCGGGGTGGCCCTCTTCTGGCCCTTCTCGGGCTGGATGTTCTCCCCCTTCAACCTCGCCCCCGAGGTGGGGCGCCTGGAGCGGCTGCCCGATCTCTGGACGATGCTCCAGCGCTCGGCGTGGGCGCTGAAATGGGAGGCCCCGGTCTGGCTCCTGGCGGGCTGGCTTTGGTTCAGGCGATGGAAGGTGCCGGTATCTCGAGAAGGAGAAACCCATGCGCGCGGGATGGTATGAGAAGTACGGCCCGGCCCGGGAGGTGATCAAGGTCGGCGAGATCGAGGCGCCCCAGGCGGGGCCGGGCGAGGTGCGGGTACGGGTGCACGCCTCGGGGGTGAACCCCTCGGACGTGAAGGCGCGGGCGGGCTCGCGCGGCCCCTGGCGCTGGGACCGGGTCGTCCCCCACAGCGACGGGGCGGGGGTCATCGACCAGGCGGGGCCGGGGGTGGACAAGGCCCGGGCGGGGGAGCGCGTGTGGCTCTTCAACGGGCAGTGGCAGCGCCCCCTGGGCACGGCGGCCGAGTCCATCGTGGTGCCGGACTTCCAGGCGGTGAGGCTCCCCGCCGGCGTCTCCTTCGAGGAAGGCGCGTGCCTCGGCATCCCGGCCATGACGGCCCACCGGGCGCTCTTCTCGGACGGGCCCCTGCGGGGCAAGACGGTGCTCGTGACGGGGGGCGCGGGGGCGGTGGGCTTCTACGCCGTCCAGCTCGCCAAGTGGGCGGGGGCGCGGGTCATCGCCACCGTGAGCGGGGAGGCCAAGGCCGCCCGCGCCCGCGAGGCCGGGGCGGACGCGGTGGTGAACTACCGCTCCGAGGACGTGACGAAGCGCGTCATGGAGCTGACCGGAGGAGCCGGGGTGGAGCACGTGGTGGACGTGGACTTCGGGGAGAACCTCCCCGTCACCAGCCAGGTGACGAAGGTGAACGCGGTGGTCGCGGCCTACGCCTCCATGCGGGTGCGGGAGCCCGCGCTGCCCTGGTACACCTTCATGCAGAAGGGCGTCCTCATCCGGCCGGTCTTCGTCTACTCCATGCCGGACGAGGCCAAGCGCGCCGCCTGCGCGGACATCAACCGCGCCATCGGGGAAGGGAGGCTCAAGCACCTCATCGGCGCGCGCTTCAAGCTCGCAGACCTCGCCGCCGCCCACGAGGCCCAGGAGAGCGACAGGGTGATGGGGAACATCGTGGTCGAGATCGGGTGAGGGGGCGCCGGGGCATCAATCCCAACAGGGATGGTGGTGAAGCGGCGCGGGTAGAGTGAAATTACCCGGCCCGCCTGGCGGCGGCGCGGCGGGGCCGCCAGCGGCGCCTCGAGGCCGAGATTGCCGAGATTGCCGAGGGCGCCGGGAATGCCGGCGGGCGGCCCTGGGGGCGGCCCTGGGGACGGGCCGCGGCCTGCGGCCTGGCCTTGGGGGCGGGCGCCGCGCTGGGGCGCGCCGCCGGCTGGCCCCCGGCGACGGTGAGGGGGCGCTGGGTCAGCCGCTCGATGTCCCGGAGGAAGGGCTGCTCGGCGGGGTCGCAGAAGGAGAGGGCGACGCCCGCGGCGCCCGCGCGCGCCGTCCGCCCGACGCGGTGGACGTAGTTCTCCGGCACGTTCGGCAGCTCGTAGTTGATGACGTGCGTCACGTCCGCGACGTCGATCCCCCGCGAAGCGACGTCGGTGGCGACGAGCACCCGGACGTGCCCCTTCTTGAACATCTCCAGGGCGCGCTGGCGGGCGCCCTGGGACTTGTTGCCGTGGAGCGCCTGGGTCGCGATCCCCTCCTCGCTCAGGTGCTGGGAGACGCGGTTGGCGCCGTGCTTCGTGCGCGTGAAGACGAGCACCCGGCCCAGGCCCGCGTCCTCCAGCAGCCGGGTGAGGAGGGCGCGCTTGCCCGGGGCGTCCACGAAGAAGACGCGCTGATCGACTTGGTCGACCAGGACGGCCGCGGGGGACACCTCGACGCGGACCGGATCGCGGAGGATCTCGCGGGCCAAGTGCGCGACGTCGGGGGGCATCGTCGCCGAGAAGAGCATGGAATGCCGCTGCTTCGGCAGCGCCGAGACGATCTTCCGCACGTCCCGGATGAAGCCCATGTCCAGCATGCGGTCGCCTTCGTCCAGGACGAAGAACGACGCCTTGTCGAGCCGGACGTGGCCCTGGTTGACCAGGTCGAGCAGGCGCCCCGGGGTGGCGATGAGGATGTCCACCCCGCGGGCCATCGCCTTGACCTGGGGCTGCTGGCCGACGCCTCCCATGATGACGGCCTGGTGGAAGGCGAGGTGCCGCCCGTAGCTCTTGAAGCTCTCCCCGATCTGCACCGCGAGCTCGCGCGTCGGCGCCAGGATGAGGACCCGCGCCGCGCGCGGGCCAGGGCGCTCAGGCTTCTCGGAGAGCCGCTGCAGGATCGGCAGCGCGAAGGCCGCCGTCTTGCCGGTGCCGGTCTGGGCGATGCCGAGCAGGTCCCGCCCGGCGAGGAGCAGCGGGATCGACTGCGCTTGGATCGGGGTGGGGCGGGCGTAGCCCTCGGCCTGGAGGGCGCGCCGGAGGGGCTCTGCGACGCCGAGTTCGGTGAAGCTGGCTTCGGTCACGTGATGGATATCCTTTGCCCGACGGCGCTCGCCCTTGCGGGCGGGCAGACGCATCGCGGCCTCATGTCCTTTTCCAGTTCATACCGGGTGTTTCGATACTGCTCAGTGAC
>JBBTDR010000294.1:0-5407 GCA_038042665.1 Nitrospinota bacterium | reverse complement strand
CCTGCCCCACCCGGGTGCAGTAGGCCTTCATGACCCCGAGGACGGCGCTGAGCTCGCCGTAGGGGAGGCCCAGCCCGCTCAGGGCGCCCCCGACCCCGGTGTTGCTCGAGGTTACGTAGGGGTAGGTCCCCATGTCGAGGTCGAGGAGGATGCCCTGGGCCCCCTCGAGGAGGATGCGCTTGCCGGCCTTGACCGCCTCTTGGATCGCGGCGTCGGTGTTGCGCACGTGGGGGGCCAAGATCTCGCGCACCTGGCGGCACACCTCCAGGTTGTAGCCCTCGTCGAGGGCCTGGGCCTCCTTCCCGGAGAGCTCGATGCCGCCCAGGATGCGCCGCTTGAGGGCGAGGCTCACCCGGATGCGCTCGGTGAGGACCTTCTCGTCCAGGAGGTCCGAGACGCGCACCCCGAGGCGGGCCGCCTTGTCGGAGTAGGCGGGCCCGATGCCCCGGCCGGTGGTGCCGATCCGGTTCACGCCCAGGAGGTCCTCCATGTGGGCGTCGAGCACCTTGTGATAGGGCATGATGAGGTGGGTGCGCTTGCCGACGATGAGGTTCTCGCCCACCGCGACGCCGTTCGCCCGCAGGTACTGGATCTCCTCCACGAGGGCGAGGGGGTCCACCACCACGCCCGAGCCGATGATGCAGCGCACGTTCGGATGCAGGATTCCCGTGGGGACAAGGTGGAGGATGTACTGCTTGCCGTTCAGGACGACGGTGTGGCCCGCGTTCGCGCCGCCTTGGAAGCGGGCCACGACGTCGGCCCCGCCGGCGAGCCAGTCGATGATCTTCCCCTTGCCCTCGTCGCCCCACTGGCCTCCCAGCACTGCGAGGACGCTCATTCCCCGGGCCCTTTCCGGCCGCTGCCGCCCATCTTGGCGGCCAGCTCCGCCGCCTTGTAACGGCCCAACTCCCGCCCCGAGGAATCGAGGAGGCGCACGCGCCCGGTCCGGGCCTCCTGGGCGTCCACCACCAGGCAGCGGCCCACCCCCATCCGCCGGGCGTAGTCCAGCGAGGCGGGGAGGCCGCGCCGGATGATATCGCGCGCCACCCGCCAGCCCCGCGCGCGCAGGCTCCGGGCGAGGGTGACGCCGATGCGCTTCTCCTCGGTGAAGTCGATCACGAGGAAGTCCGCTCCGCCGTTCGCGCCGCCGTCCCCGGGCGCGGCGCGGAGGACCTGATCCAGGTCGAGGGCGAAGCCCGTGCCGTGGCCGTCCGTGCCGTAGAGGCCGAGCAAGCGGTCGTAGCGCCCGCCGCCGCACACGGGGTAGCCCACGCCCTCGACGAAGCCCTCGAAGATGACCCCGGTATAATAATCGAAATCCCGGAAATCGCTGAGGTCGAAGAGCACCCGGCCGGCCAGGCCGTAGAAGTCCAGGAGCCGGAGCACCCGCCTGAGCTCGCGGACCGCCCGCTGGGAGGAGGGGTTCCGCGCGCCCCGGGCCGCCCGGCCGAGCACCTCCTCCCCCCCGAAGAGGGTGGGAAGCTCCAAGAGCTGGCGCGCCTCCCCCCGGTCCCCGGGCAGCCCCCGCAGCAGGGCCTCGATGCCCGAGGCGTCCCGCCGGGCGACGGCGTCCAGCACCTCCCCGCGCCGCTGGCCCTCCAGCCCCAGAGAGTCCAGCAGCCCCCGCAGGAAGGCCGTGTGGCTGAGGGACATTCGGAACTCCTCCATACCGGCGGCCTGGAGGCACTCCACCGCGATGGCGATCATCTCGGCGTCGGCCTCGAGGGACATGAGCCCGATGAGCTCCACCCCCGCCTGCCAGAACTCCCGCTGGAGCAGGCCCGCCACGTGGGCGTGCCGGAAGACGTTCGTCAGGTAGCACAGCCGCAGCGGGCGGGGCTGATCCGCCAGCAGGGTGCCCGCCACCCGGGCGATCTGGGGGGTCATGTCCGCCCGCAGGGCCAGCATCTCGCCCGACTCGCGGTCCACCTGGCGGAAGGTCTCGGCGTCGCGCGCCTCCCCCGCCGGGCTCGGGACGTAGAACTCGAAGACGGGCGTCACGATCTCCCGGAAGCCCCAGCGCCGGAACACCTCGAGGAGCCGCTCCTCCAGGCGCCGCTTGCGCTGGGCCTGCTCGGGCAGGAACGCCTTCGAGCCCGCGGGCATGGCCTTCAGGGCGAGGCTGCGGTTCATCCCCCGCAGGCTCTCGCCGGAGCGGGCCTTCTCAGAGGCGGACGAGTTTCGCGTCATAGATGTTGGGGATGGCGCGGACCTTCTCCATCACCTCGTCCGGGATGGGGTCGTCCAGGGCGAGCACGGCCACGGCGCGGTCGTTCCGCTTGGCGCGCCCGAGCTGCATGCCGGCGATGTTGATCCGGTGGCTGCCGAGGAGGGTGCCGATGACCCCGATCATGCCGGGCCGGTCCTCGTTGGTGAAGACGAGCATGTAGCCCTCCGGCATCACGTCCACCCTGAAGTGGTCGATCTGGACGATGCGGGGCTCGCCCTCCCGCACGAGGGCGCCGGCCACCGAGCGCTCCCCCGCGTCGGTCTCCGCCCGCACCTCGATGAGGTTGGTGTAGGTCGTCGTCCCGCTCCGGGTGGAGGCCACCACTTCGATGCCCCGCTCCTTGGCGATCAGGGGGCCGTTCACCAGGTTGACGCGGGCCCCGCTCAGAAACTTGCCCAGGAACCCCTTGAGGGCCGAGGCCGAGAGGGGGCCGATGGGCACCTCCTGGGCGCCGCCGTAGATGACCTCGAGGCGCCTGACGCCTCCCTCCACCAGCTGGGCGAGGAAGTGGCCCAGGCGGTCCGCCAGCTTGAGATAGGGCCCGATCCGCTCCAGCACGTCCGGCCCGAGGGCCGGGAGGTTCACGGCGTACTTCACCACCCCCTGGGCCAGGTAGGCCACCACCTGCTCGGCCGCGCTGATGGCCACGTTCTCCTGGGCCTCGGCGGTCGAGGCGCCGAGGTGGGGGGTGCAGACGACGTTCTCGCGCCCGATGAGGGGGTGGTCCCTCTCCGGGGGCTCCTTCGGATAGACGTCCAGCGCCGCCCCGGCCACCTGGCCGGAGTCCAGGGCGGCGGCCAGGGCCGCCTCGTCCACCAGGCCGCCCCGGGCGCAGTTGATGACGCACACCCCCCTCTTCATCTTCGCGATCTCGGGCGCGCCGATGAGGCTCTCGGTCTCCGGGGTCTTGGGGACGTGGAGGGTGATGTAGTCCGACTGGGCGAGGACCTCGTCGAGGGCGGCCAGCTTCACCCCGCGGCTGGCCGCCGCGTCGGCGGAGATGTAGGGGTCGTAGGCGAGCACGTCCATGCCGAGCCCGCGGGCAATCTGGGCCACGTTCGAGCCGATGCGCCCCAGCCCGATCACCCCCAGGGTCTTCGAGCAGAGCTCGCTCCCGACGAACTTGTTCCGCTCCCACTTGCCCGCCTTCACCGAGGCCACGGCAGCGGGCACCTTCCGCGCCAGGGAGAACATGAGGGCGATGGTGTGCTCGGCCGTGGTGATGACGTTCCCGTCCGGGGCGTTCACCACCAGGATGCCGAGGCGGCTGGCGGCGCCGAGGTCCACGTTGTCCACCCCGATGCCCGCCCGGGCCACCACCTTGAGCCGCTCCCCGGCGCCGAGGACCTCCTCGTCCACCTGGGTGGCGCTGCGCACCAGGAGGGCGTCCACCCCGGGCATGGCCCGGAGGAGCTCGCCGCGGGGGATGCCGGGGCGGTTGATGACCTCGAAGCCCTTCTCGGCGCGGAGGATCTCCTCCGCCCGCGGGGAGAGCTGATCGGCGATGAGGACGCGGAATGTCTCGCTCATTGGAGGAACCCCTTCTGGGCGGCGGCCACCCCCGCCCCGCGCTCCGTCTTGCGGCCGAGGTCCGACAGCACGTTCTCCAGGGCGCCCACGGCGGCGAGGACGTCCGACTCGTCCACGTAGCCCAGGTGGCCGATGCGGAATATCTTGCCCGCGAGCTCCCCCTGGCCCCCGGCGATGGTGACCCCGTAGCGGTCCTGCATCCGGTCGGGGATGGCCTTGCCGTTCACCCCCTCGGGCACCCGCACGGCGGTGACGCACTCGCTGCGCAGGTCCTTGGGGAAGATCTCCAGCCCCAGGGCCTCGACCGCCGCCTGGGCGCCCGCGGCGAGCCTGGCGTGGCGGCGGAAGATGGCCTCGAGCCCCTCCTCCCGCATCATCCCGAGGGCCACCTTGAGGCCCGCGACGAGGGAGATGGCGGGGGTCCAGGCCGTGGTGTCCTTGGCCTGCACCTTGCGCTCGATGCGCAGGTCGAAGTAGTAGCGCGGGCTCCTCGACCTGGCCGCCGCGGCCCAGGCCCGCTCGCTCAGCCACACGGTGGCGAGGCCGGGCGGGAGCATCATCGCCTTCTGGCTCCCGCTGACGAGGGCGTCGATCCCCCACTCGGCGGGGCGCAGGTCGTAGACCCCGAGGGCGGTGATGGCGTCCACGACGAAGAGGGTGCCCGGGGCCTTCTGCTTGAGGAACCGGCCCAGGGCCTGGACGTCGTGCTTGGCGCCGGTCGAGGTCTCGCTCGCCTGGACGAAGAGGGCCTTGTGGCGCGCGGGGTCGAGGCGGCTCTCCACCTCGTCGAGCCGCACCGAGTAGCCGGGCTCCACCCGCAGGACGTCCGCGGCCATGCCGTAGGCCCGGCAGATCTCGGTCCACCGCTCCCCGAACTTGCCCCCCTCGACCACCAGGGCGCCCTCGCCCGGGGAGAGGAGGTTGGCGGCGGCCGCCTCCATCCCGCCGGTGCCGGAGCAGGCAAGGATGATGACGTCCCCCTTGTCCTGGTGGAGCCACTGGAGCCCGGCCCGGACCTCGGCGAAGAGGGCCTCGAAATCCCGGGTGCGGTGGTGCACCAGGGGCCGGGCCATGGCCTCGAGGACCTGGGGCGGGACGGGGGTGGGGCCGGGTGCGAGCAGGTGATATTTGCGCATGGTGCCCTCTTTCCTCTCCTTCCGCGCGCTTCACGCCCGGGCCTTTCGCGCGCGCGCGCGGGACGGGCGGGAAGGGTGTCAACATCGCGGGGGAGGCCCCCGCGCCGCAGTCTCCGCCCGGGGGTAGGGGCGGCCCCTCCTACGGGGGCCGAAGCCCTTCGCTACGGGGACCGAAACCCTTCGGAGGGCGAAGGCCCCTGTGGCCACCCTCTGGCGGGGCAGGCGTCGAATTTGGGGCCCCCGCGCGGCGCGCCGCGCGGGGCGGGGGGGCCTGCCCCTACACCGCAGACGAAGCGGCTTCAGGAAATGGCGCGGGATTTCATCCGTTTTTCCACGCTGCTGGCGGAGCCCGGAGGGGGCGGCGAGGCCCTCGGCCATCCTCGGCGGGGAAGGGTAAGTCCGGGCGGGGAGGGTGTCAACATCGCGGGGGGGGGCCCCCGCGCCGGTCTCCGGACAGGGGGTAGGGGCGGCCCCTCCTACGGGGGCCGAAGCCCTTCGCTACGGGGACCGA
>JBBTDR010000293.1:0-1454 GCA_038042665.1 Nitrospinota bacterium | reverse complement strand
CTGATCGGCGTCGCCTCCCCCCGGGCCGCGCGCGGCCGCTCCGGCCGGAGGCTCTTGCCCTCCCCCCTGGGTCTTGGCCGCCGCTTCCTGCTCGGCGAAGGCCTCGGCCCACATGTCCGAGAGGCCCTCCTCCCCGGCGGCAGCTCCCACGGGAGGCGCTACCTCTTTGTTTTTGTCTCCCTCCGCCGCGCCCTCCTGCTCGGCGAAGGCCTCGGCCCAGAGGTTAGAGACGTCGTCCTCCTTCCCTCCCGCCGGGGCGGCTGCCGAGGCGGGAGCCTCTGGCTTTGCCTTGGAGGAGCCTTCTGCGGCGGGGTCGGAGGCCGCCTGCTGCTCGGTGAAGGCCTCCGCCCACAGGTTGGCGATGTCGTCCTCGCCCGCCGCCTTCGCCGCGGCGGGAGCCTCCCGCGCCGCCCCAGCGGCGGGCGCGGCCACCTCCTCGATCCCCAGCTCCTCCAACAGCTCCGCCCCGGGCCCCTCGGCGGGAGCGGCCCCCCGCGGGGGAGCGGCGGGCCGGGCAGCATCCGCCGCCTCGGCCTCATCCAGCAGGGAGAGGAGGTCCTCATCCGCCTGGGCGGCGGCGGGAGCCTCCTGCGCCACTCCGGCGGCGGACGCCTCCGCCCCGGACGCGGGCGGTTCCTCTTCCCCGAGGGAGGAGAGGAGCTTCTCCATATCGTCCTCTTCCGGGGGAGGAGCGGCTTCCTCGGGCCGCGGACGCGCCGCGGGAGGCCCCTCGTCCGGGAGGGCGAACTCTTCCAACCCCTCCATGCCTCCGGCCGTTTCGACGGGGGCGGGCGGGCTCGCAGCGGCGGCCTGAGGTTCTTCAACGGCCAGGCCGGAAGACGCGCCAGCCGCCGCGCGCCCGGCTTCGGGGCCGAGAAGGGAGGGGACGTCCAGATCCCCCGGAACCCCGTAGAAGCGGGGGATGGGACCCATCATTAAAGGGGAGAGGAAGCCTCCCCCCCCCTTGCGGGGGGAGGACGGAGGGAGGACCGCCGTCGCCACCAGGGGCTCCGGAAGATTTTTCCCGCACCGGGGGCACGCGCCGGGACGGTCAAACGTCACATAGCCGCACTTCGCGCACCGCAACGCTACCACCCCTCATCGTGGACGGCTGCGGCAGTTTAGCACACGGGCCGGGAGAGAGAAACGGGAGAGAAATCAATCGGGTGGGGCTTTCGCCGCCCGGCTCAGGGAGCGGGTGCCAGCCCCAGGGCCTTGGCCATGGCCGGGTGGAGACGCACCCCGAGGCGAGCCGCCTCCTGGGCATGGCGCCGGGCCCCCTCCTGATCCCCTTCGAGGTAGAGGGCGATCGCCAGGTTGTGGTGGGCGTCCCCCCGGTCCCGCTCCAGAGCGAGGGCGGCCCGGAGGTGCTCGATGGCCCGCGTCCGCTCTCCTTTCTTGAGGTAGAGGGTGCCGAGGTTGAAGCGGGCCTCCAAGAGCCGGGGGGCCAGGGC
>JBBTDR010000292.1:0-8912 GCA_038042665.1 Nitrospinota bacterium | reverse complement strand
CGCAGCTTCAGGGGCGTGGGTGCGGCGGGGTCGAGCCGCGGCATCCGCCCCGTCCCGTCGCGTCGCGCGCTGAGGCGGAGGCCGGCGGCCTCGCTGCGGAACAGGCGGAATCGGTTCTTGCCCTCCCACTCGATGTCCTTGTTCGCCTGCTTCCAGTGGGAGACGGTGGTGAAGGGCCTGGGCTTGCCGTTGGCGGTGGCCGCCGCGGCCCCGGCCCACCACTCGATGACGACGGGCTGGCGGGTGGGCTGGTAGCGGTAGGGGCCGGCGGGCAGCGGGCAGGCGGGCGTGCCGATGTTCTCCCCGAAGGTGAAGTGGTGGGTGTGGGCGTCCAGCATGTCGAGGGTGAACCGGACGCCCCGGGCCACCTCGATCTGGGGCAGCACCGGGTCGGTCTCGACGAAGATGCGCACGGGCACGCGCCGGAAGTCGTCCTTGAGGACGGTCGCCCCGGTCACGTTGATGAGGGCGTCGGCCCGGCTGAGGATCTCCCCCAGCGAGGCGGCGCAGGGGCCGTGCAGGCCGCCGTCCGCCGCCGAGCGGTAGGCCCAGCGGTCCGGCATCCCGCACCAGGACATCACGCGCTGGAGGTAGCGGAGGGCGAAGCCGCAGTCGCCGGTGACGGCCTGCCGGTCGGCGTCGTAGGGCCAGACGCCGGTGTCCTCGGCGTAGTGGACCTCACAGCCGAGCCGCCGGAGGCCCTCCAGGTAGTGCAGGAACTGCCAGGTGACTCCGGCGAAGGGGGTGCGCGCAATGATCCCTGTCACGACAACGGCTGGCATTTTCATGACGCTCATTCTCCCGGTGCGGCGGGGATGGGCTCATGCCGTGCTATCTCCATCTGTTGGCGGTAGAGACTCGCGTAGAGGCCGTCCACGGTCACCAACTCCGAGTGGGTGCCGGTTTCCACGATCTGGCCGCGGTCGAGGACCAGGATGCGGTCCGCGTTGCGGATGGTCGAGAGGCGGTGAGCGATGATGAAGGTGGTGCGGCCCTTCATCAGGCGGTCGAGGGCGTCGAGGAGGAGGCCCTCGGTGCGCGCGTCGAGGGCCGAGGTGGGTTCGTCCAGCACGAGGATGGGCGCGTCCTTCAGGAAGGCCCGGGCGATGGAGAGCCGCTGCTTCTCGCCGCCCGAGAGGGTGGCGCCCCGCTCCCCGATGACGGTGCCGTAGCCCTGGGGGAGGCGGCGGATGAACTCGTCGGCGTTCGCGGCGGCGGCGGCGGCGGCGATCTGCTCGCGCGTGGCGTCGGGCCGGCCGTAGGCGATGTTCTCGGCGGCGCTGAGGGGGAAGATGAAGGGCTCCTGGAGCACGATGGCCACCTGCTCTCGCAGGCTCCGCAGGCGGAGGCGGCGGATGTCCTCCCCGTCGATGGTGATCGCGCCCGTCCAGGGGTTGTAGAAGCGCAGCAGCAGGCTCACGAGGGTGGTCTTGCCCGCCCCCGTGGGGCCCACGATGGCGATCATCTCGCCCGGCTCGGCGTGGAAGTTGATGTCCCGCAGGACCGGGCGGCTCTCCTCGTAGCCGAAGGAGACGCCCCTGACCCGCACCCGGCCCCGGAGCTTGAGGTCCCGGGCGTCGGGGGCGTCCTGGACGTCGAGAGGGGTGTCGAGGATCTCCATCACCCGCTCCGCCCGCGCCGCGGCGTCCTGGATGGTGGAGGCCGTGTAGGTGAGGGCGTTCAGCGGGGCGTAGAGGGACTGGAGGTAGGAGAGGAAGAGGATGATGGTCCCCACCGTCACCTTGCCCTGGAGCGCGTAGCGGGCGCCCAGGTACATGATCGCCGCCGTCCCGGCGGAGGTCACCAGGCCGACGAAGAGCTTGAACCACATGTCGGCCAGCGCGGAGCGCTCGTAGGCGGTCACCGTCTGATCGGCGTAGGAGCGGAAGCGCTGCTGCTCGATCTCCTCCCGGGTGAAGGCCTGGACGGCCGGGATGGCGCTCAGGGCCTGGGTCACCATGGACATCATCTGGCCCTCGAGGGTGCGGCGCTCGCGCCCGCGGGCGCGCATGGCCTGCCCGAAGATCCGGATGGAGAGCACCAGGAAGGGCGTCACCGTCAGGGCGAGCAGCGTCATCGTGGGCTCGAGCTGCCACATCACGAAGAACATCGCGACCAGCATGATCAGCGACTGGAGCGCGGGCAGCATGGCCCCCGCGATGAGGGCGTTGACGCAGTAGGCGTCGCCCGTCACGCGGGCGACGGTGTCGCCCACGGCCCGGCGGCTGTGGAAGAGGAGCGAGAGCTTCTGGAGGTGGAGGAAGATGTCCGCCCCCAGGTCGAACACCATGCACTGCCCCAGCCGCACGGTGTAGGCGAGGTTGGCGGTGGTCATGAGCCAGCCCGCGAGGAAGAGCACGAGGGTGCCGATGCACACCCAGAGGAGGAGCCCCTCCGTCCCCGCGCTCCCGGGCAGGAGGGAGGCGATGGCCTTCACCTCCCCGGGCAGGGGCTGCTGGCCCAGCACCTGGTCGAGCAGGAGCTTCATGGGCCAGGGCTTGAGGATCTCGATCCCGATGCCCAGGAGCATGGTGAGGGTGACCGCCCCGAGCTCTTTCTGGTGGGGCCAGAGGTAGCGGAGGAGGCGCCGGTGGGTCTTCATTGGATGCGCGCTCGCCCTTCGCGCCGGGGGAGGATGACGCCCTCCCCCTTCTCCCGCAGCGTGCGCAGGAGCTTCCCGGCCGCCGCCGCGCAGTCGCGCAGGGTGGCGGCCGCGATGAGGAACACGCCGGTGCCCAGGACGGCCCCCGCGAGGAAGGCCCCCTCCCGCAGGGCCTCGGTGGACAGCAGGGAGAGCATCGAGATCAGGAAAACGCCGCTCACCGAGGGCTTGGGCCAGATGCGGAAGCGGAAGAGCTGCTTGCCCGCCCCGTGCTCCTCCACCGCCCACTGGAGCTGGACGGCGCCCAGCAGGCCGCCCCGCACCTCGAGATCCCAGTGGTCGAAGTCCCCCCCGACCAGGACCTGGGCGCGGGCCTTGCGCAGGGCACGCTCCAGGGAGACCAGCACGGCGTCCGGGGAGCGCCACTTCTCGCACCACAGGGCGATCTGCCGGGGCCCCGGCCAGGAGAGCTTGGAGAGCTGGGTGTTGCGCCACGGGGTGAGGCCAAAGGCGAGCCGCCCCTGGAGCCGCGCGAGGGGCTGCATGAGGTGGAGGCAGGCCGTGAGCCAGAAGCGCTCGCGCCGCGCCGCGCGGCTGGCGGGGGCGGAGGCGAAGCGGGCCCGGCGGGCGCTCAGGGCCGCCTGGGCCAGGGTCGTCCCCATCGCCAGGGCCAGGGGGAGCCCCGCCCAGAGGAGCGGCGCCCAGGTCAGGCCGAGGAGGGTGAGGAAGCCCAGGAGGACGGTGATCAGGTACCACTCGGGCATCAGGGTCATGCAGGCGAGGGGGGCGGGCGCGGGCCGGTAGAGGGACTGGAAGGGGGCCATCCCCCACACCCCGTGGAAGACCTTGCCCCGGTAGTTGGTCAGGT
This sequence comes from Nitrospinota bacterium, assembly GCA_038042665.1. Taxonomy (GTDB): domain Bacteria; phylum UBA8248; class UBA8248; order UBA8248; family UBA8248; genus 2-12-FULL-69-37. The sequence continues at coordinate 5,442 of JBBTDR010000292.1, read as the reverse complement.
TCTGGACGAGCCCGGGGCCGTAGATGCGCCCGGCCCACATGAGGTGGCCGGCGATGTTGTACTTCTCGGGCCACTTCCGCTCGAGCATGCCCTCGGCCTTCCCGTAGCCCTTCTGCTGCCGCCAGTAGGCCCCGACCTGGCTGCGGCGGTGGTGCCAAGCCATGGCCGCCGGGTGGAAGCCGATGGTCCAGCCCCGCTGCTGGAGCCGCCAGCAGAGGTCCACGTCGTCGCCCGCCACCCGGAACTGCGCGTCGAAGCCGCCCAAGGCCTCCAGCGCCTCGCGGCGGAAGGCCATGTTGCAGCCCGGGATGTGCTCGGCCACGGTGTCGGTGAGGAGAACGTGGTTGGGCCCGCCCGGGGCGTTGGCCACGCAGTCGGCCACCAGGCCGTCCCCCGCCGGGGGCAGGTTGGGCCCGCCCACGGCCGCATGCTTCGTCCGCATGAAGGTGGCGGCCAGGTAGGTCAGCCAGTGGCGGTCGGGCCGGGCGTCGTCGTCGAGATAGGCCACGATCTCGCCCGTGGCGTTCTGCCAGCCGGTGTTGCGGGCGCTCGAGAGCCCCTTGTTCTCGGTGAGGATGAGGCGGACGGGGAACTCCGAGGCGATCCGCGGGGTGGCGTCCTTGGAGCCGTCGTCCACCACGATCACCTCGTAGGCGCCTGGGTAGTCGAGGGCCTGGAGCCCCTCGAGGGTTTCCCGCAGGGTGCGGCCGCCGTTGTAGGAGCACACCACCACCGAGGCGCTGGGCCAGGCGAGGGAGGCCGGGAAGGGGGCCTCCTGGAAGGTCTCGCGCACGGCGGCGAGGGCCTTCTTGGGCTGGCGGCCGCGGGTGGTGAGGCCGAAGTCCCAGTCCTCGATGTCGAAGCCGCCCCGGAACCATTCATCCGTCCAGGAGAAGACGAAGGCCCCCGCGCAGCCGCTCTCGAAGGCGGCGCGCACCTGCCAGGCCAGGGAGGCGGCCTGGGCCTCCTCCCCGTTGCGGCGGCTGTCGAGGCCGATCTCGGCCATGACGAGGGGACGCTCGCCCACGAGGTTGTGCAGGCGGGCGAGGTAGGCTTCGTAGCGCTCGCGCTGCTCGAGGTAGACGTTGAAGCAGGCGAAGTCCAGGAAGGGGAGCTCCAGGTACTCCGTCGTCGGGTAGTTCACGTAGGTGACGAGGCCCGCGGGGTCCTCGGCCTTGGCGGCTCCGTAGAGGCGGCGGATGAAGCGCCCGATGCGCTCCGGGCCGTACCAGCGGACGATGGGGGCGGGGATCTCGTTGCCCACGGCGTAGCAGAGGAGGGCGGGGTGGCCGGCCATCCTCCTCACGGCGGCGGCCAGCCGCTTCTCGACCCGGCGGGCGCTCTCCCGGCTGTCGAGGAAGGTGATGTGCTGCTCCCAGGGCAGGCCCGCCATCACGTAGAGGCCGTGGCGGGCGGCCGCGTCGAGCATCCACCCCTCCGGCGGGGTGTAGGTGCGGACGGCGTTGAGGCCGTGCTCCGCCATCAGGGCGAAGTCCCGCTCGATCACCTCGCGCCGGTGGAACTCGTCGCCCCCGGCGTCGGGGCGGAAGGTGCCGTAGGTCACCCCCCGCACCCAGAGCTTGTGCCCGCCGGCGAAGAGGAACTTGCCGCGGACCTGGGGGCGCGGAGCGGCCGCTTCGGCGGGCGGGGCCGCCAGCAGGACCGCTCCGGCGTGATGGCCGTTGGTGTGATGTCCGTTGCGGTGGACGGACGCCTGGGTCTCGATCTCGTGGGGTCCCATGGCTGGATCGTCCCGGGGCGTCAGCGGACGGTGGCGCCGTGCGCCAGGTCCAGGCAAGGGGCCGGGACCGCGGCGGGGTTCGCCGGGCCGGTGTGCCACGCCCACGCCGTCTCCACGATCTGCGGCAGGCCGGAGAAGCGGGGTTTCCAGCCCAGGACGCGATGGGCCCGCGAGGGGTCCGCGACCAGAATGGGGGGGTCGCCCTCCCGCCGGGGGGAGATGTGGAGGGGAATCTCGCGGCCGCTCGCCTTCTCTACCGCGCGGATGACGTCGAGGACGGAGTGCCCGCTCCCGTTGCCGAGGTTGAAGGGGAGGCACTCCCCGCCCGCGAGGAGGTACTCCAGGGCCTTCACGTGGGCGTCCGCGAGGTCGGCGACGTGGATGTAGTCACGGAGCGCCGTGCCGTCTGGGGTGGGGTAGTCCGCCCCGAAGATCTCCGCCCGGGGACGCAGGCCGAGGGCGGCGTGGATCACCAGCGGGATGAGGTGGGTCTCGGGGTCGTGGTGCTCCCCGATCTCGCCCTCGGGGTCGGCGCCCGCGGCGTTGAAGTAGCGGAGCGCCGTCCAGCGGAAGCCGTGCGCCTCGCCGTACCAGCGCAGGGCCTTCTCGGCGAAGAGCTTGGTCTCGCCGTAGGGGTTGATGGGCGATTGGGGATCGGTCTCCGCGATGGGGAGGCGGGAGGGGAGGCCGTAGGTGGCGCACGAGGAGGAGAAGACGATGTGCTTCACCCCCGTCTCCCACATGGCCTCGAGCAGGGTGAGGGTGTTCGCCACGTTGTTGGCGAAGTACTTGCCGGGGTTGCGCATGGACTCGCCGACGTAGGCGAACGCGGCGAAGTGGATGACGGCCCGGACGGAGTGCTCCCGCAGGGTCCGGCGCAGGAGGGCGGCGTCGGCGAGGTCGCCCTCGACGAAGGAGCCCCACTTGGCGGCCCAGCGGTTGCCGTTGACGAGGTTGTCGTAGACGACGGGGCAGTAGCCGGCACGGGCGAGAAGCTTGGAGGTGTGGCTTCCGATGAAGCCCGCCCCCCCTGTCACCAACACCGCCGAACTCATGACTGCACTGCTCCTTGTGGGGTTCATTCGATCCCGCTCTCGAGCAGGCTCGTTCCACTTTCCGGACTGGCCCGGCCCCGATCGAGGGCCTCAGGGCGTCGCGGAAAGTTCAATCAACTGGGTTACGCAGAGGGACGATGGGTGATGGCTGGGAAGCTCACACCGGGGGGCTCAGCGAAGGGAATTCGCAAGGGATGTTGGGGAAAACCCGCATCTTCGGGCGCATGGAAGTTTTGAGAACTCCTCGCCGTGAGAGGTGCAATCCCAGCCAGGATAGGTATCGGCCGGATCCATCCTCCCACGAGGCTTCACTTACTCCTGACGGGGAAAAAAGTCAATACTTTCTGAACGCGGGGAGCCGGCCCCACCCCGCCCCCTCGCCGTCTGGATGATCCATCGCGTGGACGCCGGGAAAGGTTCCCGGCCGCTCGGGTGCCGGGGCTCCCCTCAAAGGCCGCCTGCCGCCCGCGCCGTCCGCCGGTCTGGCCGGAAAAGTTCCTTGAAAATCAATGGAAAAATGGGATTTGAGCTGGAGGGGGCGGCGAGCGAAAATGCAAAAAATATCGGAAGACCACCCTGCCGCTCCCGATCGTCACCGTCCCGAGGCGGGGAGCCGGACCAGGGGCGGAACTGCCCGGGGCGGAGGGCTAGAGCTTTCTCCGCCGGATGCGCTTGTCGGCCTGGGCCATGTCCCACTGGAGGAGGGCCACCAAGCCTGCCACGGCCAAGAGGATCAGGACGGGCGCCATGATCTCTCTCTCCTGGTTGGGCACCGGGGCGCGCTCACCTTCCCCTCGCGGACCCTTTCGGCGCGTTTGGCGGCAACTTGAATTTCGCCCGTCCCCGCCCCGAGGGCTGTGAAGCATATCACAATCGATGCTGGTATCTCATTGATTTTTCTGTCGCATCGTGCGATGCCCCCCCGGCGGGGGTAGGGTGGCGGAGCGCCTCCCCAGCATCTTGTGCTCCAATGCCCCCGCCTTTCTACCTGTTGGTTGAAGTGGACCTCCGCCCCTTCACAAAAGGACGCAGCAATGTATTCGCGGATAGGCGCCAGGGAGGGGACGCCCGAGGAGCTGGAGCGCCGGATCGCCCGCTCGCGCGGGCAGGTGAAGCCCGGCATCCAGCGGGCCCCGGGCCTCGCCGCCGCCTGCTGGCCCGTGGACGGCGCGCACGGGGCAAGGGGATGATCGTCACCTTCTGGGAGAGCCGGGAGGCGATGGAGGCGGGCGAGCAGACCGCCTCAAGCGCCAGCGCGGCACCGCCGCCGCCCCCGGCGCCCGGGTGGCGGCGGAGCGGTACGAGGTGGTGGACAGGCTGAGCATGTGAGGGGAAAGATGTCATTCTGAACGAGCGGAGTGAGTGAAGAATCTTCGAGGGCGGCGATTCACGAAGATTCCTCGCGGAGCCTGTCCTGAGCTCCGCGAAGGGCTCGGAATGACATCTGATCTGAAAGGAGTCCGCCTTGCTTCTCCGCCGCGCGCCGAAGATCGCCCTCGCGGGCCTTCTGTTCGCCCTCCTGGGCGCGGCCCTGGTCGCCGGGGTCAAGCTGGGCGTCCTGCCGCCCGGGGAGCACCTGCGCGTGGTGCGCCTGGGGGTGGCCCTCTTCGTGGGGGGGATGGGGATTTTCGCGGTGGGCGCGATCGGGGCGGCCGCAGGATGGATGCTGGGAGGGAAAAAGAAGTAGGGGCGGGTTTGAAACCCGCCCCCTACGTGTTTTTCCCGTTTCTTGCAGGGGCGTTCAATCGAACGCCCCTGCCGCGCGGCGCATTTCCCGTTACTCCCCCAGCAGGGGCTTGGTCTTGTCCGGGGCCTCCACCTCGAAGGTGTTGAGGGCCATGGCGACGGCGGTGAAGTAGCCGGCGAGCATGGTGAGCTCGACCGTCTCCTGCTCCCCGAAGTGCGCGAGGGCGGCGCGGAAGGAGGCGTCGCTCACCCGCCCCGTCTCCTGGAGCTCCGAGACGAAGTTGTAGACGATGGCCTCGTCGGGCTTGAGGGTGGCGGGGCGCCGGCGGTGGAAGATGGCCTCGATGGTCTTCTCGTCCACCCCGGCCTCCAGGGCCTGGGGGACGTGCACCTGCCACTCGTACTGGGCGGTCCAGGCGCGGGCGGTGGTGAGGACGGCGATCATCCGCAGGCGGGCCGGGATCTTCGTGACGAAGCGCATGTACTCGCCCACCTTCTGGAAGCGGTTGGCGGCCTCGGGGGCGCGCAGGAGCACGGTGAAGGGGCCCATCACCCGGCCCCGGGGGCCGCGGGCGATCTCGTCGGCCACGCGGCGCTGCGCCTCGTTCATCTGCTCGTAGGTCAGGGGGCCCAGGCGGGGCATGGGGAGCTCCTTTCGGCGGGAGGAAGACGGAGCCGGAACGATACTGCGGGGAGGAACGGGAGGGCAACCGGCGGGGGCATCCCCCCTTTACCCGGGTTTTCCCGTTTGAGCGCCGCAGGCGCGAGGCAGGGGCGTTCCATTGAACGCCCCTGCGGTCGGGCGATTCGCCGCCGTGGGGGCGACCGGCCGGTCGCCCCTACGGAGCCGGGACCACCTCAGCCCGCCATGCCAGGGGGTGGGGCGGCGGGGGCCTGCAACCCAACCACCTCTCGGCGTGGTCGAAGATCACACTCGGATGGATCACTCCGCAGCAGCCG